>JAOAHS010000027.1 GCA_026415135.1 Calditerrivibrio sp.
CTGTCAAGTAAGATAGCACTCTCATTAAGATAGAGCCTTATGTCTCCAATACCTCCACCTGTGTCTATAAGCCTTAAGGTAACCTTGACTTCATCTGAGCTTACCTCTTTTGGTGTATCTATTATCTCAACCAGTGGAGGTTGTTTAACATCTGCGATGGTCTTGTAGTCTTTGAGGGAATGTCCAGAGAGTGCGAGTTTTACAAGGTCAGGTCTGTAAAAAGCCTCCCTGTAGTTTTCGATGCTATAGACATTATTGCCAACCCTTACATTTAGATATTTCTCTCCATTTGGTGAGGCATTGTAATAGCCTTCTGGAGTAATAACTATCCATTCAAAGTCTCTGAAAAGAATAAATTTTGCGATCTCTTTTTTATCTTTTTCATTGTATAGAGCTATATGTAGAGGTAACACTCGGGCAGAAAATTTTTGATTTTTTGATTTAACTATCTTTTGTGTTAATATGAAATTACCTTTATCATCCTTTTCGCCAAACTTAAGATATTTGAGAATTTCATTAGCCTTCCCAGAAGAGACATATGAGGCATTTTCTATATCCCAAACAGAAAAGCTAGTATTATCAAAATAATCATAAGAGACCAGGTATTTATCGAAATCTCCTTTTAATAACCATTCTTGTCTGATAGCAGAATCCCCAAATTCTTTCTTTTCATTTGCAACCACTTCGTAACAAACAATTTTTTGTCTATACAATCTATCAGAATCACCGCTAACAGCAATTAGATATCGCTTATCAAATGTTATGATAGGAAGAGGAAAAACCGATATGGGGCTTAATTCAACAAGCCCGGATGATGTTTTTATTTTTAAATTCTTACTTTCCATCTTAGAAACAACAATATCTCCAAATCTATACTCACTTTTCAAATAATCAACGGCAAATAATTTATGTCCCATTGAAACCAAAAAATCCTCAATTAATTTTTCATGCAAAATCATAACTAATCCAAAATCTCTAACCATTTTTATTTTTTCTGATGTTAAATAAAAAACCGATTCTATTGGTAATGAACTTTCTTTTATATATTTAACCCGAATAATCTCTTCTAATTTCTTGAGAAAATCTTCGTAAGGCATCTGCAGTTTTCTTACTACACTGCCAGATTCAATATCTATTGTCAAAAAACTTATCCCAATTTTTCTTTTATCACCCAATAAAAGTAACTCATTCTGATCTTTTAAGAAAAAAATTGCTATATTATCAAAATTAGTTTCCTCAATAATATTGATTTCTTTTTGCAATCTTCCTGTGGAGATATCCCATATCTTTATTTGAATATTCCCTTTTCCTTTCCAATCATCTGAGCTTACTGAAGCTATTTTATAACCATCAGAAGTTATGGCTTTAATAGAGCTTGAATGACCAATCTGAACGATAATTTCAGGGTTTTCAGCAGCTGTTAATAAATTATTGATGAGTATAAGTAATATGATTATTATTAATTTTTGTCGTAGTTGCATTTTTCTTCCCTTTTGTAAAGAATTATTATATACTTCATTTCTTTAAACTAACCTCTCATCACTCAACCCCACTAATCCTTAACCCCTTCGGATATTCGATATTAAAATTTAAGGTTAGTTTTTTGTAGCCTTTGGCTCTACCTTAATCTTCCATTTATTATACCATCTTTTGAGATCTTTACTTCTTTTTCTGATGGTGCTTCTCACTGGACCTTTATCCGTTCGTTTAGAGAAACCGGACAGTTATCTTTTACTACAAGGTTTATATCCTTTGTTTTGCCATTCTTCATAGTTATCTCATACTCATACACTATCTTTTCAGTCTTTGACACAATCCCCAAATTTAAAAAGCCATAAACAACAATTTTGATTGTGAAAACAAGTACCATTAAATTTATAGCCTCTACTATAAGTATAGCAAAAATTATAAATAATAAAACTTAAGGAATAAATTTATCCCACACCATTCCAACTGGGAATGCCTAAGCTTTGAAATAATGGTAGCGCTTAAATAGTTTTTTAAGAGTATATCTTTTTCAAAACACTTACCAGTTCATCCACTGAAAAGGGTTTCTGAAGAAAATGAAGACCTTTTTCTTTTATAAAAGTCTCTATGGTAGGATCCTTGAAAAAACCGGAAAGCAGCACAATCTTAAGATCTGGTTTTATCTTTAGAAGCATTTCAGAAAGCTCTATACCAGACATCTTTGGCATCATTATATCTATAAGGCATACATCTATTTTATCTTTGTTCCC
The DNA here is from genome assembly GCA_026415135.1 of Calditerrivibrio sp. Classification (NCBI taxonomy): domain Bacteria; kingdom Pseudomonadati; phylum Deferribacterota; class Deferribacteres; order Deferribacterales; family Calditerrivibrionaceae; genus Calditerrivibrio; species Calditerrivibrio sp. The sequence continues at coordinate 2,238 of JAOAHS010000027.1, forward strand.
TTCAAAAATATCTATTGCCTCCAAAGGGGAGCTTATTGATATGGTATTTATGCCCAAAGAATTTAGCAGTTGAATATTTGACTCTACAACCAAATTATCATCATCCACCAAAAGAGCTGTTATATCAAACCTTTCCTGCAAATTCTTATCAGACTCAATTTTCAAAGAATGCAACTGACTAATGGGTAAAAGTATATCCACCGTTGTACCCATGTTCACTTCCGATCTTACAGTTATGCTCCCGTTGTGATCCCTTATGATACGATCAACTATTGATAGACCAAGCCCTGTACCTTCACCGGCTTTCTTAGTGGTAAAAAAGGGATCAAATATCTTATCCAATATCTCTCTTGGGATCCCAACACCTGTGTCTGAAATAGATATTTTGGCAAACCCCTGATTATCCTTCGATACTTTTACTACATCTATCGATAGCTTACCACCTTTTTTACCATCACTTCTCATAATGGTCATAGAATGGCAGCCGTTTATACATATATTGAGTAAAGCCTGCTCAATCTGATTTTCATCCCCTAAAATTTCCAGCTCCTCATCCATTATATTAGCCTCTATTTCTATCGACTTATCTGCAGTATTTTGTAGAATTGATAAAATATCCTTTATGACATTGTTTAAACTAAATATATTTATTTTCAACTCCTGTTTTCTGGTAAATGAAAGAATCTGTTTTACAATATTTGAAGCTCTATAGACAGATTTCTCCATTGTATCTAAAATAGGTTTAGTATTTTCAGGACAATTCATCATTTTTAATACAGAAAGGGAGTTTTTTATAGCAGCAAGAACATTATTGATATCGTGGGCAATACCACCTGCTAACACCCCAAGGGAATCCATCTTTTGAGTATGGAAGATAATGTTATCTTTCTCCACCTCTTCGGTGACATCTTCAATAGAGATACCAATATTTATTCCTTGTAACGTTTCTATTTTAAAAAGGGTGATATCAAAGAAAGAGTTTGGATGGGTACTCAGCTTCATCCTACGATAAAAAGCTTCTTTACTTTCCTTGATAATCTTATAAATATCATCAAAATCTTGGTTTTGAAGTACATCTGCAAGATTTTTATTCACAAGATCACCTTGTAGCCCAAAAAGATTAAGAAACTTTGAATTGTAAAAAGTGATCACCAGTTTACTATTAACTGTAACTAAAGAGATGGGTAGAGAATCTACTATCTGCTGTATAAAATCTTTAATATTTTTCAAATCCAGCATAGCTATATTTAATGATGCCTCCCTTTCTTCGATGAGCCTCATCATATCATAAAAGTCTGAGTAGATTACTGCTATCTCTCTGGGAGCTATTATATTTTCAGAAGATGGAATGTATCTTTTAGTTTTAAATGTTTCAATGAGGTTTAGAAAATTATTTAAAGGTTTTGTAAGTAGCGTGGATATAACTGTCCCTATAAAAATAGCAGCAACTGAGAAAAAAACTACAAATACGATCACATTCCCATAAAGAAGACTAATTTCATCCCTTATTTTAGATTTATTTAGATATAGATAAATGGTGCCATAGTTTAGATTATTCACCCGTAACTCTTTCTTAAAAAGCGCCAAATCCTCATGTTGTATGCCTTCAAACTTTAAACCTAATTTAGATATATCCGTATCAGCTATAATCTTCCCCTTAGTATCGACAAGTGATATCCTATCTATATCTTTGTTTTTTCTAAGGTGATTCAAAGTTTCCTGTATTCTGTAATAATCCTCCACCAAAATGTAATTGAATAGTAGTGGTATACTATTTTCAAGTATATTCTGACCATATTTATCAAACACATTATTGATATCTTCCTTATACTTATTAACATAAAAGTACGATGTAGAAAGAATTATTAACACAGTAAAAAAAATAAAATAGATGATAAATTGGTTCTTAAGTCTAAGTTTTAAAAAAAGGCTCATTTTAAATTATATTCCTTTGCAAATTTCAGGTACTCCTCGTTGGAGCTCTTAACTATTTTAGTAAACCCCAACCTACACCCATCAGTAGGTGGCGTGTATTCAATGAGGGCTTTTAGTATCTTTGATTTCAGTTCACTATTCATAGTTGATGGCACAGCAAAAGGGAAGTGGGGGATTGGTGAGCTTTCATATATTATCTTTAATTGTTTTCTGGCATCCCTATAGATCTGTTCATCAAGGACATCAAGCCTCGTGATACCCACATCCACTTTACCATTTAATACCGACATGATGATGTTGTCCGTACTACCAAGAAAAACAACTGTGTTCTCCTTCTCAATATCTATACCCATTGTTGCAAGCTTTAATTTTAAAAATGTAAAACCACCAAAAGAATATTTCCCAACAGCAGCAACCTTTTTCCCTTTGATCTGTTTGATGTCCGTTATATCAGAGTCGCTTCTTACAATTACAGCACCTTTAAAAGATGGATGTCCTGTAGCCAACACCTCTAACTTAACATTATTTTTAATCAAAGCAACAAAACAGCTTGTACAAGGCACAAGTATATCATATTCCATCCCCTTAGCTTTTAACATATAATCATCATGATCTTTAGCACTGTGCACCAAAACCTGACAGCCTGTATATTTACTTATATTGTTTGCTATATAAGAGTAATCATTAGCTATCTTTTGGGGATTGGTATAAGGGAAAACACCCATCTTCAAAGTACACTCCGCATACAGAAAAGATTGGAATAATATAATAAACATGAAAACTTTTATTATCCTCATAAAAACCTCCATAAAAAATCCTTTTACTTGATTATACCATCTTAGCGACAAACTTTAAACACTCTTTTCTCTGACTCAACCTCATCATTAAAAGAAGCGATATATATCTCCTGACATGTATCAACAGCTTTTATCTTCAGATAAGGTACCATTGTTTCCGCCAAAATCAGTTCCTTATCATTATACACCCTGTACCCTTTCGCATAAGGAACATCATCCCAATTAACAAGGAAGAAATCATCGTTTGTAATACTACGAACTACATCAGGAGGTGTAATAAAATATATCCTGGGATTTTTATATAAAACCCTTTTTGTTTTACCTAAATTATTGTATTGATCATACGGAGTAATCACTATCTCATTCTCCTCTTTATCCTCTAATAATATTGTAATATTATCCCTATTGAATCTCCCTAACTCCTTATTGTTTACCTTTAATAGATACCCTCGCGGTTCCCTATCAAAAAATATATTGAGTATTGCCTCTCCAGTTGGCTTAGGATTGATTACAAGATTTTTCACAGAAATGGGCTTTGAGTATAAAATACTTTTCGCTCTAAAAATAGATTCCACACCAATCTCTTCATCCACATTGGTAAATCTATACACATAGCTATGGGCTTCGGTAACATTTTTATCCAAAAACTCTCCCCCTGAAGGGATCTTGATCAAAAATCTAAAATCATCAGCACACTTTAGATCATCTATCGAAGACTTTTCCACAAATACGTTGTACTCCTCAGCATTTTTTATCAGTATCCCCTCATCAGTGTTTTCTAAAACAATTAGATTGGGAGCAGGGATAATTATGGAATCCTTTGGCCTCGGATCTAACTTCTTGCCACAACCAGTACTTAAAAAAACCAGTAAAAATGCTACAAACAGATATCGATACATCAGCACTCAACCTTGTCTATTTTGACAAACCTTAATCTATTTTGACACTTTTTACAATAATAAACAATACCCCTTTGGGCCTTGTTATGTCTAATAGATGTAAAACGGTATTGCATACATTTACAACCATAAATATAATCTCTTTTAAAAACCTTTGAGTTTTTTACCGGCAGATCGTGGTATACCCTCGGCTCATAATCAAGCTTGCGGCATATCTCCTTCCATTCAGCACCATGAGGCTTTACACTCTTTTTATACAATCTAAAAACTATATGATGGGCAACCTCATGGATCAATATGTCATTAGCAACTATTTCAGGGTATCTCTCCAATAGCTCAGCATTTAGCCTGATTTCGGATCTTGCAGGTATATATTTACCTGCGGATCTACCTTTTAAATTGAAATTTATTACCACCTCGTCCAGCAACCAGAACCCAAATAGACGTTGCACTGATCTACATATCTCTAATATTTTATGTTCTAAAATCTTCATCATCTAAAAATTTTTATTACAACAATTATAGAAAATCAACATTTTTATTGATTATTTCAGATTAGTATGTTATTTTAAATTTATGAAAAAATTAAGCAGATTTTTTGGTGGCATATACATGCCTTATTGGTATGCTGCTTTTGTAGTTGTGGTGATTTTTATGTTCCTTTCTTTTTTAAACTCCTCTTCTGTTGATAGGTTTAAGCTAAGGGTTTTTGATTCAAATGGTAAACTAACTCAGGAAAAGATTTTAACCAAACATGAGCTGGAAAAGCTAAATGAGCCGCTACCATTGTCCAAAGCCTTTCACCCCATAAAAAAGTTTTAACAATTGCCTTATGGATGACATAGCTATAATCGACCGTATCATTGAAGAGGTTAACACTATATTTCCTAAAAAATGCCCCTGCTGTGGAAAGATCTTTAACGACTTTAGAGATTTCATAATGAACACAGAAATTCCTAATCATGTTCCAGATGAAAATTTTATGGTAGTTCATCTTTCAGATATATATGATGTTCTTGCTTTTAGAAACTGTAAGTGCAATACAACCATGTCAATACCATGTGCCATAGACAAAAATTTTAAAAAACAACTGGTGGAGATAATCGAAGAAAGAGCCCAGAAACTCGGCATAAAACCCGAAAAAATGGCTGGAATCATGAGGGATTTAATTATAAAAAGAGCCAAAGAAAAATAATCTCAAACAATACTTTCCATCTCTTTTGAAAAATCTTTATAGTGAAAGTAGATAGCAATGACCACACCCATAACAATTAAAAGACTGTCATCGGTAAATAGGATAACGATCCACAATAAATTATAAAAAAGGCCCATCAATAAGTTTCTCCTACTATCCCTTACTGTCCTAAAACCCAATATCATTTGAAGGTTATTACTTCTTCCAAAAACGATTATAGAAAATATCAAAGCAACCCCTATAAATGAAAAAATGGCAACAACCGTAATATCCTCAATAAGCCAAAAAACCATCAGTATAACTATCACAAAAAGCAACGAGATTTGTAACGATACGTTAATAGCTGATCTTATAATGGTATTAAATAAAAGTAAAAAGGGGTTTACCCCGGTGGGTTCAGCCTGTATATAAATTTTCGATAATAACACCAATAAAATAAACAGAATCCCAAATACAATATCTAAGGATTTTTCAATGGGGTAAACTATTGCAAACCATAAAGGTACCGAAGAGATGATAAAAGATACAGAAAAGATCGGTCTTTCTATCATATATAGCAATATAACCCTATCCATTTAATCTCTCCCTCAATCTATAAAGTATCTCCAGAGCCTGTTTTGGTGTAAGTTCATCTGGATTAATCGCCTTTAGTTCTTCCAAAATAGGATGATCCTCAAATACCAACATGGGCTGTATAACTGTCCTTTCAAACGATTTTTTCTTCTTACCTATAATAAAAGAGCCATCTATTGATATCTCATGTTTTTCAAGGATATCAAGGACCTCCTCAGCCCGCTTTATAATCGAACCAGGTAGTCCAGCTAATTTTGCAACATATATCCCGTAACTTTTGTCAGCTACACCTTCTATAATTTTACGCATAAAGATAATCTCATTCTTCCACTCTCTTACGAGGGTAGTATAGTTTTTCACACCACTGGTGCAGGATTGGAGTTCGGTCAACTCATGGTAATGGGTTGCAAAGAGGGTCTTAGCTTTAATCGTTTCTGCAATATACTCAGCCACTGACCATGCTATGGAAAGCCCATCAAAAGTGGATGTGCCTCTACCTACCTCATCAAGTATTATCAAAGACCTATCAGTTGCATTTTTCAGTATATTTGCAGTCTCAATCATCTCCACCATAAAGGTTGATTCACCCCTTGCCAGGTTGTCATTTGCCCCCACACGGGTAAAAATCCTATCGATGAGTCCGATCTTAGCCCTTTTTGCCGGTACAAAGATACCAGTGTGTGCCATCAGGCAGATAAGGGCCATAGTCCTCAAATAGGTACTTTTTCCAGACATATTAGGCCCTGTTATGATTAGTAATCTATTTGTATGATTATCCATAAACAGATCATTTGGGACAAAGCTATCTTTCAATTTCCGCTCAATAACAGAATGCCTACCATCTATAATCTGAATTTCGTCATAATCACCCAAATCAGGTTTCACATAACCATACTTTTCCGCACAAAATGCTGCAGAGGTAAAAAAATCAAGTTCCGCTATACTGTGGGCTGTTCCCCTTATCCTCTCCGATTGCAAAGCCACCTTATCCCTTATACTACAAAAAACTTCATGCTCGAGATCCAGAAGTCTCTCCTCGGCTGTAAGGATCTTTTCCTCGAGTTCCTTTAACTCCTTCGTGGTGAATCGCTCCGCATTAACCAGCGTCTGTCGCCTTTCAAAATAGTCAGGTACTTTATTTATCTGCCCCTTCGATATCTCTATATAATACCCAAATACTCTATTGTATCTAACCTTTAGAGTACTTATGCCAGTTTTTTCCTTCTCCTCCGTTTCAATTTTGAGAAGTAACTGCTGGCTGTTCTTTTGGACTCTCCTAAGCTCATCTATCTCTTTGGAATACCCATCCTTTATTATCCCACATTCCTTCATGTTATAAGGGGGATCATCGTTTATGGATACAGCTATCGTCTCATAAACATCTTGCAAAACATCAAACGATGCTAAAAATTCAGATATAAATGGTGACAAGGCATTGGACAAAATCTCTTTAATCTTTGGTAAAGGCTGGAGGGAGTTTTTTAGCGAAATAAGATCCTTTGGTGTCCCTTTTTTCGCTGTTATTCGGGTTATCACCCTTTCTAAATCACCAATATCATCCAATACCTCCATCAAACTGCGGGAAATTTCACTGTTGTTGACAAAAAACTCTATCCATTCCTGACGTCTCCTTATCTCCCCAAGGTCCCTCAAGGGTGTGACTATCCTTAACTTAAGCAATCTTTCACCCATAGGTGTTTTACAAAAATTTAGGGCATCAAACAATGAGTTTTTACCTGCAGGATCGCTACTCTCCACCAATTCGAGGGTCTTTATGGCAACTGCATCCAGATAAAGCTGATTCTCCAAAGGATCGGTATTCGGTAACTTAAGTTTTATATCAAGGAAGTTATCCTCTATATACCTTATCAAGTTATAGATCGGCTTGACCAACTGCCAATCTGTGACCCCAAGAGCATTAAGAGAGGAAACCTGATAGTAATTAGATATCTTTTCAACCATGTAATCATAATTTGCCCGGTAAGTAAGTAGGGTCAAATGTCTATTTATACCAAGTTCACCAGAAGTTATAATCTCTTTTGGACTATATTTTGCAATGATATCATCCAATGAAATAGACTTCACTATAAAAGTATCACCTGTGGATGTATCTGCCACTACTGCATAGAATAGGTCTTTTTCCTTTTCACAGGATAGTATAAAGTTGTAGTCGTTGCCAGTTATTATATCATCCTCTATAATTGTTCCAGGTGTAACTACCCTTACAACCCCCCTTTTTACAATTCCTTTTGCAGATTTGGGATCTTCCAACTGTTCACAGATAGCCACCTTGTATCCAGCATCCACCAGTTTTTTCAAATAGGGTAAATAGGAGTGATACGGCACTCCACACATCGGAATAGGGTTTTCTTCATTCTTGTTCCTGGCTGTTAGGGCAATGTTCAATATCTTTGAGGCTATTTTAGCATCTTCACCAAACATTTCATAAAAATCCCCCATCCTAAAAAAGAGTATGGCATCGGGATAGTTCTTTTTTTCTTGGAGAAACTGGCTGTACATGGGAGTTATCTTGACTGTGGTTTCTTCCATAGCCCTACAAAGGTATCAGTGTATCTATGAGATTACAGTTCGAACAAATAGGTATATAGCTTTTAAAGGTAGTAAAGCATGCTTTACATCTATAAAAATGCTCTTCCACGATAGCGCCAAACAAGAAACTATCACCTATTACCCTTATGTATTGCCTTAAGATGTTCTTAGATAAACCGTGGGTATTACCATAGGTTATAAGTATCTCTCTACTTTGGTCTATCTGGCTACTCGTATAGTATTGTTCGGAGAGATAGATATAATAAAAAGGATTACTGGAGTTTGCTGATATCTGTTTTTCAAGGAGTGTATCAAACTGGGCTCTCTCCCCAAAGGTACTGAACTTATCCAACAGAAAATAGATATCATCCAAAGACTTTGATAGATCTTTGTAAAAAAACTCTATTAAAAGATCAAGCCCTTTACCTACCCTTTTTGTAAGAAAATAGTAGTTTGATAACTCTATATATGCTGTTCTTAGATACTCATTTAGTTTTATAGCCTTTATTAAATAGCTTCCATACTCGGAATCATCTGGTCTATATTTTTGTGCCTTCATATAATAACAATAGGAAGCCATCTCATCCCTTTTCTGATTTTTGAAATGATCTGCTGCCACTTCATACTCTCCAAGAGTGTATAACAACTCTGGTAGAAGCTTTTTAAGTGCTGGTTCATCGCTATTTTTAAGAATCTCAGAGATATTGTTTGCTGCCGAACGTATATCACCTGTAGCAATCTTAACATGAACAATCTCATGTAGAATAGGCACAATGTCCCCTTTATCGCTTGAGGATAAAAGATTGTTCTGGATACTTAAAGCACCGTTATAATCTCCGATTTTCCTCAGCAATACCCCCATCAAAAAATAATCATCATCCGGTATCTCTTTACCATCATAAAACCTTTTCAATATAGACAAGGCTTCTTCATACTGATTTTCGAAGATCTTTTTGTATAAAGCTATACGGTTTAACTTGCTCTTATTATGCCCAAAAAACATCTATTTCCCCTCCCTTTTTAAAGGAGCAGATTTAAGATTTGTAAGCTCTTCCTTTGCCCTTTTCAACTCTGATTTTAGCGACTGTACCTCCATAAATTTCCTAAGAGACCTTTTAAGGGACAGAATCCAAGAAACAACAAATCCTATAAGAAAAGACAGTATTATCAACAAAAAAAGTGGTATCTTAATTGGGTCCTTACCAATGAAATAGTAAAGATCCACCGATTGGATATTGATAGCAGAAAAGATTATAACCACAATAAGTAGCATTATCTTTATGATATTAATGATTAGATTCATTTTTCCTCCTTATGACACAGATATAATGGGTATTAAATATTTTAACAGATTCGAGCAAATAACACAAAAGCCATGAAAAAGGTGCAATCCTTTCCCTTAATGGCTGATAAAGTGTTGTCCTGATCATCTTTATATCATACCCTACAAACCAATGCTTAATCTCAGATCTTTTCACTGGTCTTATATGCTTATTTTTAGGATTTGAAAAGTGGAAATCGTAAAAAACGATCACCCCTTTCTTTTTTAAAACACGTTTCATCTCTTTAGCAGCTAATTCCCTCTCTTGTGTAGATAAAATTGAGGAAAATACCGTAAACTGGCTAACAATATCGAAAGACTCATCGGGAAATGGCAGATTTACTGCATTCGAGTTCAAAAAGAGTACATTGGGTGAAATGTCTTTGGCCTCTTTTACCCTTCCATAATTCAAGTCAAAGCCTACAATATTTTCAGGTTTTGCACCATACTGGATGAATCGTCTAAGCTCACCACCTGTACCACAGCCTATATCCAATATTTTTTTGTCCTGGAATGTCTGTATAGAAAGCCCTTTGAGAAGTTTAAAAAAAAGTAGCTCCCTTTGATGTATGGAGAATAGGTTACCGCTATTAAAATAGGTATACCTTAAGGGGTTAGAGGTCATTTCACGTTATCAAAGTTAACCCTTGAATAATCTTGTCGTAGGTCTGTTCTATATGTTCGGAAATCACCTTTACTTCAGCAATAACGGGCATAAAATTGGTATCCCCATTCCATCTGGGTACAATATGGAAATGTATATGATCCACAATACCAGCTCCAGCAGTTCTACCAAGATTGTAGCCGAGATTAAATCCGTCAGGATTCATTATTTTCTTTATAGCTTTCATTATCTTTGATGCCACGTTGTGGATATCGAGAACCTCTTTATCCGTTAGATCCTCAAATAAAGCAGTATGCCTATAAGGTGTAACCATTGTATGACCATTTGTATAAGGGAAAAGATTCATTATAGCAAAAGCATATTCCCCCCTATAGACGATAAGGTTTTCTTTATCGCTATTCTGTTTCGGTTTTTCACAGAATATACAACCATCATCCTTATGGGAACCATCAATATATCTCATTCTCCATGGTGCCCAGATCTTTTCCATAATATCTCCTATACTTTATTATAATCCGATTTTCAATATATATTCCAGGTTAACCCTCAGCTATCCTTTTCATCACTTAAAAAATAGAGAATAAGGGAGATCAATATACCTGCAATACAGATAAAGAAAGTAGCTTTGTATGCCTCTATGGGGTATTTTCCATTCTGTTTTCCATAGAAATCTAAAACCATACCCATCACATGCTGGAAAACAGCAGCACCAAAAATTGCAAAAAAGTTTATCCAACTCATAACTGTACCAGCTTGGCTTAACGGAAAGCGCTCCTTTGCATGGGAATATCCTATAATCCCCGCTGACCCAAAAAATCCATATATAAAGAACAGTAAATAAAGGGTTAGTTTAGCTGTAGAATCATTAGTCTTTGTTAGCAACACAAGAATGAGCATAAATATCGAAAGCCCTGCGATGACAACCCATTTCCTTGATCTGAAAACTTTATCGGATATATAACCCATAAAAGGCCCACCAAATATAAAACCTATGGCTATCATACTGATTATTTTACCAGCCTCTGTCTTGGTCAACCCAAACACATCCATAAGAAATGGTCCACCCCATAACCCCTGAATACCCACAAAGGTACCAAACCAAAAGAACTGCATTATAGCAACAATCCAAAAATTCTTATTTCTCAAAATTAAAAGAAAACCTTTCTTCTCACTGGACTGTTCTGATCTGGGTAGTTCTTTATCTTCAACAAACTTCCATATTAAAATAGCCGAAATGAGTGTGACAAAAGTAATGAGAACAAACGAATTTCTCCAGCCAATGGAATTACTTAGTATGGCAAGGGGTACAGTTGCTGTTAATGCACCTATATTCCCTATGGCCATAGAGAATGCAGACATCGTCCCAAACTGATCCCTTGAAAACCATATAGATAAAAATTTCAATGTAGCCATATAAGCACACGATACACCCAAACCGATCAATGCTCTACCGATTACGGCATACATATAAGTAGGAGACAGCGCAAACATCAACGAACCGACTATGGTAAAAATACTGAAAAATACCACCGTCCTTCTTGGGCCATATTTATCGAGTATGGGCCCCAAAGGGAACTGGGCAGCGGCAAACGTATAAAAATAAAATCCACTCAAAAGTCCAAGAGCCTCTGCCGTAATGGCAAAATCTCTCATCAGATCGGGAGAGATAACAGCAGTGGAGACCCTATAAAAATATGAAAGATAATACATGGATATAATCACAAAAAACATGAAAAATCGATTTTTCATAACCTTCTAATCCAATTGTACCAGACTTATACTATCCCCTATCCCTATCAGATTCCAATTGTTCTATCTTGTGCTGTAAGTTTTTAATCTTTTTATTTAGGCTAAAGAAATATGCCCCCAGCAGAACCCATATAACGGTATACGCAGCAAAAAGAAACTCTAAATTTTTCATATACACTCCTAAATATTAATGGGTTAATGAATTTATTTTTCTGGTAAGTAGACTTAGCTTAACCCTTTTTATAAGCATACTAATATAAAGAAACGTAAAAGCCACTACTGAAACAATAAGAGCAGTTTTCATGTCAGGATGAAGTCCACCACCACCTTCCTGTAAAACATTTGGATGTATTGTTCTCCACCACCGTATGGATAAAAAAACAATAGGTACATCTATAAAGCCTATAATCCCTAAAGCGGCAGAAAACTTTGCCCTTTTATCCTCCTCATCCACAAATTTTCTCAACATTATATAACCCACATATATAAACCAGAGTATCAATGTGGTAGTAAGCCTCGGATCCCAAGTCCACCAAGTCCCCCACGCCGGCTTGGCCCATATAGGACCCGTGATGAGGACAATAGTACAAAAAATCACGCCTATCTCTGCAGAGGACTCTGCTATATCATCATAAAGGTAATTGTTTGTAACAAGTAAAATAATACTACAAACAAATGTCACAAAAAAAGCAAAAAAAGCTATCCAGGCTGAAGAAACATGGAAATAAAATATCCTTTGGATAACCCCCATAATCGCTTCCATGGGAGCATAGATAAAAGCAAAATAAAGCGCCACAATAATAGAAACAACCGCTAAGACATCAATACTTTTAACAATCTTTTCCATAACTATTCCTCTATGACAAAATCGAAAATTACATATATTACCAATGTAAATATTATATCAAAACCACCCAATAGTTGCAACCATTTATATGAGTCGCTTATATCATCACCCTTAATAAAGATATTCATAGCCTGTATCGATGCCAAAATCACGGGAATAATTATAGGCAAAAGCAAGATGGGAAGCATAACCTCTCTTGTTTTTGATTTCACAGAGATTATAGAAAAAAGTGTCCCCAAAACTGCAAACCCATACGTCCCTAAAAGCAACGTCACAACACTCATCCCAAAGTTATTCCAAATAGGCACATCATAAAATATAACAAAAACAGGTATTGTTATAATTTCCATGATTACAAGAAACAAAAAGTTCGAAAAGGCTTTCCCGAAAAAGATGGCACTCTTGTCCACAGGAGCAAGTAGCAGAGCGTTTAGATTACCACCTGTTACCTCATTCATCATAGATTTGTTTAGACCAAGAATCCCTGAAAAGATAATAGCCATCCATAATATCCCAGCAGAGATATCTATTTTGTATTCAGCGCCTGGCTCAAAAATAAAACTAAAGACCACCACCACCAAAAGGGCAAACACCAGCATAGAATTTATGACCTCTTTGGTGCGGATTTCGTGCAAAAGATCCTTTTCAATGATATGGAAGATGGTACTAAAATACTTTTTCATTTAAGATACCATTGAAATATATATATCTTCAAATTCATACTCATTTATCTCCTCTTTCTCCTTAAAGAAGGGGATCAAACCGTTTTTAAGTATTGCAACCTTTGTCGAAAGGCTGAAACCTTTTGATAGGTTGTGGGTTACCATGATTATTGTCTTTTTGTTTGAAAAAAGCTCTTTGAGTATCTTAGTAAGTATATTCGAAGCATGTTGATCCAACCCTGTATAGGGTTCATCTAAGAATATAATATCCGGGTTGTGTATCAACGCCCTGGCAATGGATAGCCTCTGGAGCATCCCCCGTGAAAAATTTCTTACCAGATCATCTTTTCTATGGTAAAGCTCCACAAGTTCTAATATCTCTTTTATTCTAAAGGGTAGATTTGAAACTCCATAGAGTCTACCGTAAAACCTTAGGTTGTCATAAGCAGAAAGGTTTTCATACAAAAAGGGCTGATGGGAGATAACACCAAACTTGCTCCTAAAATCATCTTCCAACTCCGATATCTCTTTACCCTCATAATAAATCTTACCACCTGTTGCTCTGGACTGAGCAGATAGTAGCTTGAGCAAAGTGGATTTCCCGGCTCCATTTGGTCCAAATATGGATAAAAAATCCCCATGCTGTAAGGAAAAAGAGACCCCTTTCAAGGCCTCATTTTCTCCATATTTTTTTTTAAGATTCTCTACCGTAAGTAGATTATTGTTCACTCTTTCTTCCGTACACACCATGTAGGGCCGAAAGAACCATAATGGCACATCCAATCCATATCCAGACCACAAATGGCTCCCAAACAACCTGCAGCCCTATCACCTGATCATTCATAGAGTAAGAGGCAAGGATAATGTACAGATCTCCAGAGGCCTTTGTATAAATACCCACCTCCGCAAAAGCCTCTTGATTATTATTATAGAATCTCCTCTCGGGCAACATCGTAACCAGATATTTATCACTTTGATATACTCTTGTGGGTGTCATGACGGACACATAGTTCTGTCTTTCTTCAATCTTAAAATCCCCAACATGAAGCGTATATGGGCCAAACTGAATAACCTCACCAGGTTTTACCACCTTTTCCACCTCATATCTATAAAAAGAGGACATAATAACAGCAAAAGCAATGATTACAAGCCCAAGATGTGTCCCCATTGCTCCGTAAAAGCGTCTGTGTTTGAAAATCGCTTTTATACCATTTAATCTAATGTTCTTAAATATTTGAATAACAATCGTCCAGAAGGAGAAGAATGTAAACAACAGCAACAAAATTGGCACAACCTTTCTATATCCCATCAAGTAAATAACGATAGCACATATCAATGCCAATATGAAAGAAGGAGCAATAATTTTCGCAACCTCTTTTAGATTAGATTCCGAATAGGGCATCAAAGGTGCAATGCCACTTAATATAAGGATCATCATAAAAAAAGGTGTAGAGACCATATTATAATAAGGTATCCCAACAGTGTATTTGGATGCAAAAAGCTGCGTAAATATCGGTAACGTTGTCCCAAAGAAAATAACAAACATAAGCCCAAAAAATACCCAGTTTGAAAAATAGAAAAGTCCCTCTTTGGATATGAGGTTTATTTCAGAGGACTCATCTATAGAATTCTTGCTTTTCCATAGATAGTAAGCAAAAACAGCAGTAGTAAAAACTATAAAGAATACGAAAAAACCACCCAGCGATGATTTACCAAAGCTATGAACCGAATCGATCACACCACTTCTTGTAAGAAACGTACCAAAGATACATAGCTCAAAACTTATCCAGGCAAGTACATATGTCCACAGCTTCAGCTTATTTCTCCTCTCATACATGATAGAGGAGTGGATGTAACCTGTAGCTGTGATCCAGGGCAACAAGGAAGCGTTTTCCACTGGATCCCATGCCCAATAACCACCCCATCCCAACTCCACATACGCCCACTGTCCCCCTAACACTATACCAATAGTAAGAAACACCCAGCTTATAATTGTCCAGCCTCTAACATCCTTTACCCAACCTGATCCAACATTGTTAGAAACAAGGGAAGCAAAACCATGGGCAAAAGGGATGGTAAGACCCACAAAGCCCAAATAGAGGGTAGGAGGGTGGTAAAGCATACCGGGGTTTTGGAGCAACGGGTTCATACCATTACCATCAGGGACAACAAAGTCTAACATCTTAAAAGGATTTGTGACAAAGTTGGTAAGTATTAGGAAGAATGTTGTGGTTACAGCTACTACCAGTAAGACGGATGATCTATAAATTTCAGAACGACTCTTCAACCGTACTATCTCAAAAATACCAGCCAAAGCAACAAGCCATCCCCAAAACATGAGAGAACCCGCCTGACCTGCCCAAAAAGCACTGATTTTATATATAAGGGGTAGGCTTCGATCGGTATACTGGGCTACGTACTCAATACTGAAATCGCTTTGGGCAAGCGCTAATACCAGAACCAAGGAAGACAGGGTAAGAAGTACAGCACAAGCAACAAAAGAGTACTTTGCATACTTCTCATATTGTACTTTTTGTTCTTTTATATTTAAAAAATAGAATACTATTGCAGATATACCTGCTATAAAACTAAAAAACTGTAACAAAAAACCTACATTACCCATGAATAACTCCTATTTTTTACTCTTTTGATCCACTTCTGCTTCGTACTTTGACGGACATTTTGCAAGTAGTGTTTTAGCAGTAAATGTATTTGTACTCTTATCATACTTGCCCTCTACAATAACCTGGACATCCTCTTTAAAGGCATCAGGGATAATACCGTTGTATACCACGTTCATCTTTGCACCAGTTTTGTCTGTCATCACAAACTCAAGGTGTTTATTTATCTCATCTTTTTTAACCGTACCATTTAATACATCCCCGCTGATTCGAATACCTTTCTTGGTAAATCTATCAGGATCTTTTTGTAGCTCATGAACCTCGATATAATAGATCGTATTTTGCTGAAATCCTGAAATCATAATAAAAACTATAGCAACGAAAATCAATAAACCCACAACTACAACCATCTTCTTCTTTTTCATACTAAAACAGACCTCACTTGTAAGACTTTGTCCCACATTGTCTAACAGACTTATACCAAAATGTCAACCAACCATGACTGATATTTTTAGACATATTTTAAAAACAAAAGTTCATTAAAATATAATCAAGATATTTTCTTTATCTCTTTATAGATCTTTTTCCCGTCCCACCTTATTCTAAGTCCAGGTATTCGATCCCGCAAATAATCCTCCATAAGTTCTATAAGAATCATTATAGTATCATCGAATGGTACCCCTACAAACCTCGTAGCCAAACATGATTCAGTATAAAAAGGCATATCCTTAAGGGGGGTTTCTTTAATACCTACTATTACATCCTTTTTACCAAGACCATTTTCTAATAAAGGTGACCTTACGCCAAACTCCTCCAGCGCCTTTCTACCTGGTCTAACCTCATTAAGATCATCCACATTAGAACCATCAAATATCACATCAAAGCAATTCTCCTCTTTATACGATCTCAAAAATTTGAGAAGACTCCTCTTACAATAATAGCATCTATCCTCATCATTTCTAAAAAATCTCTCATCCATCTCCACATCTGCTCCCACCCATTTAACCGCTAACAAATCAGCTATTTTTTTTGATCTTTCAACTTCATAACTAAACACATGCTTATTTGTCATCGTAAAGGCCAATACATTCTCTTGCCCGAGATATTTTGCAGCAAGGTAGAGTACATAACTACTGTCGGCACCACCACTTAAAGCAACGATAGCTCTTTTAAAACTACTAAAATACCCTTTCAATGAAACCTCCACCTAATAGGATATCATCTTTATATACAGCTGCCATTTGGCCTGGCGCAGGAAATGGTTGGATTGTATCAAAAAGGAGATGAGCCTTATTATCCGGCAAAATCTCAACAAGTGCTTTAGCATCCTTCATTTTATACCTAAGTCTAGCACTCGCATAAAAAAGCTTTTTGGGCTCTCCAAACCAATTACAATCCTTCAGCCCAACAGCTCGTCCACCATCTCTGTTGTTATCTGTTAGATATATTGTATTGGATTCGGGATCGATCTTTTTCACATAAAGGGGCAGATGATACCCTATACCTAAACCCCTTCTCTGACCTACAGTATAAAACTCTATCCCCTCGTGTTTACCAATAACTTGACCATTATAAACGAAATCACCTACTTTTATCTTTGCTTTATCTATCATACGCCTTAAATATGCCCGGTAATCACCACCTTCAAGGAAACAAACCTCCTGACTATCCTTTTTCTCCGCCACAGAAAGACCTATCTCTTTTGCTAAAAGCCTCACCTGCTCCTTTGTGTAGTTACCGAGTGGGAATATAAGTCTATCTGTCAGTTCTGGCCTGATCAAGGCTAAATAATAGGATTGATCCTTCTTGGTATCCTTACCTTTCTGTATGAATTTTTGACCAGCGACATCAGCCACTCTTGCATAATGCCCAGTGGCTATAAAATCGGCATCATGTTTTTGAAGCTCATTGAAAAGAAAATAAAACTTTGCATTTCTATTACAATAAGCGCATGGATTTGGAGTAAAACCTTTCCTATAGCTATTTATAAAATAGGATACTACAGTTTCATTAAACTCAAGGGATTTATCCAAACACTCCCACTTTATCCCAAAGGAACCGGCCACCTTTTCTGCATCTAAAAGGTATTTTTCCTGCCCCTGAAACATCTTAAAGGTAACCCCAATAACTTCAAAACCCTGACTTTTCAACAGATAAACACTAAGAGAAGAATCCACCCCACCACTCATAGCCAAAACAACCCTTTTCAAGTCCACCTCCAGAACCTTTTTACTATCTATTATTACTTGTGATAAAATTTTACAACAACTATTTTACATTGAAATTTACAAAAAAAAATATTAGCCTGATACATGACCACATATCATACTATCATAAAAGAGCTCCTTACAAACATAAAGTCAATACCAGCAAGGGTTATCTTTGAAAACTATATAAGATCAAATAACTTACATTCCTCCGCAAGAAAAACAATTTCAGATCTTTTTTTCGATGCTGTAAGATATTACGGTGCTTTCCAATCAAAGGATATCTCTTATTTAAATAAGTTAAAAAATGAACTAACGGATAAAGATCTCAAACCAACAGACTTCGAAGATCTTTTCGGATTAGATAAGTATGTTGCAGAAGAGGTAATGAGATCTCTACCAAATCTCAATACATACAAATTCTTTCTATCCAGAGCACCTCTAACCATAAGAGTCAACCCCCAAAAAACCACAAGGGAACAACTCATGGTGAAATTAATGAGGTACAAACCTCTACCCACAAAACTCTCTCCTTTTGGAATTATCTTAGAGGAGAGAACAAATGTAAGGCAACTAAATGAGTTTAAAAAGGGTATGTTTGAATTACAGGATGAAGGTAGCCAACTCATTTACAACCTTATGACACCAAAACCTGGTGAAAAGGTACTGGATCTCTGTGCAGGTACAGGTGGTAAGTCTCTGATGCTTCAATCTTGCACCTACAACACTTTATATTTGGATGCCTACGACATATCCTCAAAAAGATTAGCTGTACTAAAGAAAAGAGCCGACATTGCTGGTGTCAAGGTTAATCCTATAAAAGCACCGAAAGAAAGAAGTTACGACAAGGTACTTATAGATGCCCCCTGTTCCGGTAGCGGTGTCTTAAGAAGGGATGTGGATAACTTATTAAGGCTCAATGGAGACATCCTATCTCAGCTAATCAATATCCAAAGAAACCTTCTGGAACAGTCAATCACCCTCGTAAAAAACAATGGATTGATATTCTACGTAACATGTAGCTTTCTAAAATGTGAAAACGAAGAAAATATAGAATATATAATTAATAAGCATAAAGAAAAAATATCATTGATCCCAGCGGAAGATATTTTAGAACCACATATCACAAAATCTTTGGATCTAAGCTTCTATCTCAAAACATTCCCAAACAGCATAGGGATGGACGGTTTTTTCGGTGCAGTGTTGAGGGTAAAAAAATAGGGCTCATGAATGAGCCCCAACACTCTATTTCCCTTTCCCACCACCAGGACCACCTTTACCACCACCAGATCCGGCTCCACTACCACCACTGGAACCGCTACTCCCAGAACTTCCACCACTTCCAGATCCAGCACTACCACCAGAGGTGGCAGAACCACCTTTACCTGAGCTAACAGACATATTTTTACCCATATCTGCCCCTTTTAAACCAGCCTGAAAACCGTTCTGCATCTGTTTGGCAACACTGTTTGCATTTTCAGACTTTATCATATTTCTAAAGATATGCCTGATTTCAGCTAATTCAGTATGGGTATAGCCCTTCTGTAATGCAACCATCATGGATCTTTCGATCTCAGCTGACTCCACCTTTGCCCTTGCCATATCCTTCATAAAGTCACTGACCTCTGCAGCAAGATTAGCTTCACTTCTTAGTCGCATCTGAGTCATAACAGTTTCAACATTTCTACTCTGCATCCCAGCAGCAAGGGTATCGGCGATATTATTCATTATCCTTTGTTGTAATTTTTCCTCCTTTGTAACCCTTTCTGCAATCTGTTTTGCAAAACTATACCTATTTATCACATTACTCACAGCAACTTCCAGTTGGGCACTATTTACCTTTTTTGCAAGTCCCTCCATCACTTTTTCAGCAACAGGATCAGTAGGTAAGCCACTTTGATATGCTTCCCTCAGTTTGTTAAGGATCATCACCTGGGTCTCTACTCGCACCTGGTTCTGAATCATGGCGTTGTACATATTGAGCATAGCCTGATTCTTTAGGCCCAATGAGATGTTGAGATTCAGTTGCTCCTTCACCTCAGCAGGAGCACTGTTTAACACATCATTAACAGTTACTTCTGCATAAGACATGGCTGCTATAAATACTATTACTACAATTGACATTATCCTTCTCATACATTCCTCCTGTTTGTTTAACTATAAAACAGCATCCAGAAGAAAAAGGTTACATCTCAAAGATACAGTTATAGTTACCAAAGTCATCAAACTCCACCAATGGACACTCTATTTTGATCACACCGGCACCATCTGTAAAAAAATATTTAAAACCATAGGTTTTCTTAAGTTCAAAATAATATCTACTACCATTTTTCGCCATTTTATGGGGGACAAACCCATCAAGGCTGTAATGGAAATATGTCTGATTATCATATTTAAGTGAAAATATCACCTTTTCACCTTTTATCTCAATATCATGCGCGGCACAACCCACAAGAAAGATAACAAAAATCATCAGCGCCCTTTCAAACATACCTACACCTCCAAAACAGAGTTTACATTACCAAAATCGTCTTTTTCGATAAAAGAAGCTGTGGGATCAGCAATAATCCTACCGTCTGCAATAAATGAATACCTATGCTCCCCTTTTGGCAATCTTAGCGTAATCTCCCAATAATTTGAACCTCCTACCCTTTTCATGGGTACAGGGTCCCAATTGGTGAACGTGCCAAAGATCTCGATACGTTTGGCATGCTCATCATATAGTACAAACCTGTACTCCTTTTCCATTTGCACCTCTACGGTATCCTTGTTTACAGTGTTTAATAGAGTACTAACCAAAAACAACAAGCCCAATAAAAGCACAGCAGCCATTAACCAATTGTGATACCGTTTTGGAGAGGGTACCTTTACCTCTGGAGTTTTTATCTGCTCAAGTTTAGATCTAACGAGCATCTCACTATCGATCATCTCCAGTGTATCCCGATAGAAAGCATCATCTCCTCTAACACTTACGACAAACTCCCTCTTTTCCACGAGGGAAAGCTCATCATCTATAAACTGACTAATAAGTACCTCCTTCATTGTTACCTCCCTTTTATGATCTCCTGTATCTTTTTTCTTGCTCTAAATACCCTCACCTTTATACTGGATATGGATAGCCCTGTAACATAACTTATCTCATCATACTTCATACCATCAACAACACTCATAAGGAAAAGCTGTCTGTCCTCTTCATCTATAAAGCTTAATACTTTATCTATCTCCAAACTTAAATCGTTATCAGGGTTAAATTCTATGACAACTTCAGAATGATCTACATTGTTCTTTGTTCTGTTGTACTCATCTATGAATATGTTCTTACCTATTCTATAAAGAAGTGGTACCGAAAAACTGTTGCTATAATGCTTAAAGATCTTCAAATATGCTTCCTGAAAGATATCATCCGCAAGGTCACTGTCGTGGGTCAATGAAAGTAGGTATTGATAAAAGCCCTTTTTGGTTTTTTCGTAAAACTGAATGAAATTATCCATATCTTTAACAAAGGGTGGTTTTCACCACCCTAAAAGGTTATTTTTTGTTTAACGCACCAAAGCCGGTTCCATCTTTTGGTTGTGATTGAGTGCCATCACCATACCCTTTTCCGGAGCCATCCAGTGCCCTGTCACCTGTCTTGTTACCATTTTGGGTGGAGCTACCAGCATAGCTATTCATCGAACCGCTTTTACCACTCATACCGGATTTACCATTACTGGCACCCCTTGCAAAAAGGTCTACACTTGTTACAACCACCATCAAAGCCACCAAAAGAGCTATCCCTTTTTTCATATCCACTACCTCCTGGGTTATTTACACCAATAAAACGGCTGGATAACAAGAAAGGTTACAATATACTAAGAAGATTTGATAAAAAAGTGATAAAAAGCTACGGCAGCTGATTGGGAGGCATTAAGGGAATCTATCTTTGCCCTCATTGGGATTTTAAAAATAATATCCGATTTTTTTAAAATATTCTTTCTTACCCCATCCCCCTCATTACCTATAATGATACCAAATGGTATATTAGGTACGATCTCCTCAAGGGTTATATCCCCAGAAATATCCGCTGCATATATCCAATAACCATGCTCTTTGAGGTACTCGATTGCCCTACCGATATTTACCACTTCACAAAAAGAGCAATGCACCACAGCCCCAGCACTACTCTTCACCACAACAGGGGTAATAGGTGACTGGTTATCCTTAGCAAACATAAAACTGTTGATACCAAAACAGTGACCAGCTCTGATGATAGCTCCAAAATTATGGGGATCCTGAATATGATCAAGGATACAAATAGGCAGCCCCCTTGATGCAATATGCTCTATATCCACCAGCTCTATATCAAATTCAAAAGCATAACCTTGTGCATCTTTTCCAAAACGATCCCTATGTTTTTGGTGATCGAGCTCTTCAAAAGGTATCCCATTTCCCTGTAAAAGCTGCTTGACCTTATCATCCTTTCTGATGTAAGCTTTTTTGATCTTTTTTGCGTTTAATGCTTCATAAAATGGGTTTTTCCCATAAAATATCATTTATCACACTCTGATACAACACATAGATCAACAGATGCCTTTATCCAACCTGTCTTGTTTTTATAGGACACCTTAACCCAATCCGATTCCCGTGATATAATTATCAGTTTTGTTCCTTTTGGTATAACTATATCAAAAGGGGCATTGATATCCGGAGTTTTTCTCAGCTTAAGATTTGCCTTGAGGGTTACACATTCCTTTTTATCAGCCTTATCCTCCACCTTTACTACCTTTTCCTCTTTAATAGGCTCTGATTGTTGAATCGGCTTTGCTATCTGCTTTTCTGGTTCGGTTTTATTTTCTTGAATAATACTTAACTCGCTAACTCTTTTAGCTTCTTTATTGCTGAGTAACATCACTGTTATACCGGCAAATACAACAATCAACATAACAGCCATAACATAGGGTTTAATGGTGTTCTTTTTGCTTTTGTTTTCCTTTATAATACTTGCAGACTTTATTATCGAATGCACATCCTTAATAGTAATCTTACCCCTTATACCAAAGGAATTAAGCAGCTCAGCTATCTTTGCAATGCGATCAGGGATACCTTCAGTGTATTTATACACTATAGTATATTCATCCACACCAAAATCTGAAATATCCAGATTGTTTATTTGACAAACATATCTAAAGTATTCGATGGTCTCCAATTTGGAAAAAGGGTTTAGATAGGCTATCGCCTGATTATTATATTTGAAATAATTTGTGGACCACTCCCTTAAAAGGGGAAAATCGATGTTATTAGTCACAAATATAATTGAAACCACTTTATTCTCATTGTACTCAAAGTCAAAAAGTTTGCTGATATCTCCCACTATATCCTCTGTTACCCCTGAGATATCATCTATGGCAACTATCAGCTTTTGACCATCGGCTAAGAGATCTGCACCATATTGGGCAATTGCCTTAAGCATATCAAACTTGTTACCATCAGGGGCAACACCCATCTGTTTTAAAACAGATCTTAAAAAAGTTTCGCTATTTTCACAAAAATGATCTACGACAATCAGCTTTATACCTTGGACAAACTTGTCGAGATGTTTAATAAAACGGGTCTTTCCTGCCCCAGATTCACCAGTAAGGCATATAAGGGAAACATTATCTTTAATATACTTACCTATAAGCTCATAACACTCTTTTCTACTGTCAGATAGAAAATAATCATTCAGCTTTTCCATATCATGTTAATTTATATCAAAAAATTATGATAATCAATATAAATTTAACTCTAAAGCCACTTTTTTAGGATATCATTGATTTTATATAAAAAAGTTTTTATTATATCTATATGCAGAGAATAGGAGAAGTAATAAGTTTAGAAGTTTTCAACGAAAATGTAAACACCCTTGTCCTTATAATCAAACATTGGAAAAGAATTATGGGGGATTTTATAGGGGAAAATTCATTACCTATAAAACTTACAGATGGAAAACTAACGGTAATTGTCCCGGATAATATCTGGATGATGGAATTTACAATGATGAAACAGGATTTTGTTCAGAGGTTAGCTGATTTTGGATACGGTGGTGTGAAAGATATCAAATTTGTTGTAAAAAAATTCTCCCCGATAAAAGAGGAACCTTTCACACCCAAACCTGTTACTGATGATATGCTAAGAATGGTTAAGGAATGTTCAAAACCTATAAAAGATGAGAATCTTAAGGGAAGTTTTGAAAAAGCTTTTTTAAGCTGGCTTAGATCATTGTGATTTAGATTTACTTCTCTTTTTTGAGCTTTTCAATTTTCTTTTTTGTTCCGCAAGGTCTTTTCTTTCATTTGCAATCTGTTCTTTACGGAACTTCATCTCTTTCTTAAGGAACTCCAGTTCATCATTTTTTGTTTTATTACAAGTACGGATCTCTTTTTTATTTTTTGCTCTGTTGATACACTCATTGGCATTATTCATGATGGTTGTTTTACGGTTATTCTCTTCTATATGAAGATTTTTTTCTATCTCCACAAGCTCTTTTTCCCTGTTTAGTATTTTTAGCAATTTCTCATCCTCAGCATGAGAAAGAGTGAAAGAAACAATAACAAAGAACAACAATATCACAATCCTCATCGTTCCCTCCAACACTCTTTTAGTATATAATACCAGATGATGAGCAAATTTCAACAACTATCTTTTACCATAGTTTTTCTCTATCCAGCGCTTATATTCACCTGATTTAACATGTGATACCCAGTCAGTATTGTTGAGATACCAATCTACCGTTTTACTTAACCCCTCTTCAAAGTCAACGCTTTGCCTCCAACCCAGTTCCCTTTTTATCTTATCACAGTTTATCGCATATCTACGATCATGGCCCGGCCTATCTTTAACAAAGGTAATCAATCTTTTGTAATAATCCCTGGGTTTACCAGTCTTTGTAGCTACTATTTCACATAATCGATGAACGAGATCTATATTTGTCCATTCGTTTTCACCGCCGATATTGTATGTCTCCCCTACGCTACCATCAGTAACAATTTTCCATACAGCACTACAATGATCCTCCACATAAAGCCAGTCCCTGACATTCTTGCCATCCCCATACACCGGTAAAGGTTTTTCATCGAGCATATTCAGTATCATGAGAGGGATCAACTTCTCCGGAAAATGATATGGACCATAATTATTTGAGCAGTTTGAAATGGTGATAGGTAAACCATATGTATGAAAAAATGCCCTCACCAGATGATCCGATGCAGCTTTTGAAGCTGAATAGGGGCTTCTGGGATCATAGGGTGTAGTTTCATAAAAATAGCCCGTCTCCCCTAAGCTACCATAAACCTCATCAGTAGAGATATGATGAAACCTTATAAACTTATTTGGAGAGTCAACCCACCTTTTCTTCGCCACATCAAGGAGAACAAAGGTACCATGCACATTTGTCCTAACAAACTCCTCTGGCCCTAAAATCGACCTATCCACATGACTTTCCGCAGCAAAATGAACAACAATATTTATTTTATACTTTTCAAATATATGTTCCACTTTTTGTCTATCGCATATATCACCATGTTCAAAAAAGTAGCTTGTACCCCCATAGGTCTCAGCTATATCTTTCAAGTTCATAAGGTTACCAGCGTATGTGAGAAGATCTAAATTTACTACCACCCCTTTAAACCCAACTTTTTCAAACAGATATCTGATAAAGTTACTACCAATAAAACCTGCTCCACCCGTAACTAACATTCTGTAGTCTTCAAAACTCATATTAACTCCTTCAAATACCTTTCTAACGCATCCCTCCAGTGGGGTAGTCTTTTAAAGCCTTTTTCATCTAATATTCTTTTAGAAAGTTTAGAGTTTTTAGGTCTATTAGCCTTTGCTATATATTCATTGGAACTTATTGGTACTACCCTCACATTTCTGTTGGCTAACTTAAAGATCTCCGATGCAAATTCATACCAACTACAAAAACCTTCATTTGTGGCGTGATAAATACCATACCTATCAGTCTGTATCATCTCACAGATCAAAATAGCCAGATCTGCAGTATAGGTGGGAGATCCTATCTGATCTGCGACAACCCTTATCTCATTTTTTGTTTCTGCTAATTTTAACATCGTTTTTACAAAATTATGCCCATTTAATCCAAATACCCATGATGTCCTGATGATAAAATACTTTTCAAGAATATCCCTTACTATCTTCTCCCCTTCTGCTTTAGTAAAACCATAATAGTTTATAGGAGAAGTTGGATCGTGGACTTCAAAGGGGCTTTCCCCTTGCCCATCAAAAACATAATCAGTACTTATATAACACAATGTGGCATCAATCCTTTTACAAACTTCTGCAATATACCTGGTCCCATTAACATTTACATTATAACATATATCTTTTTCATCTTCAGCTTTATCTACAGCGGTATAGGCCGAACAATGTACCACCAGATCTGGGTTAACCCCTTTTATGAAATCTTCAGTTTGTTGCTTATCAGTGATATCAAACTCATCTACATCCACACCAATGACCTCGATACCCAATTCTTTTAATCTCTTTACCACATCATAACCCAATTGCCCCTTAACTCCTGTAACGAGAACCTTTATGGTAAAGTTCAGATCGCTATCTCTAAGAAAAGGTGCATTTTTATCTTTATCAGATAAAATGGGATCCTTTGTACCCCACTGAACATTGATCTCCGGGTCATCGTACCTTATAGTTCTGTCATATTCTTTAGAATAGTATTCATCCACTTTATACTGTATCTCCACATTATCCGTCAACGCAACAAAGCCATGCCCAAACCCTTTGGGGATGAATATCTGTCTTCTGTTTTCATCGCTTAACTCCACCGAAATCCATTGCTTGTATGTATTTGATCCTTTTCTAAGATCCACAACGACATCAAGGATTCTTCCCCTTATACACCTTACCAACTTCGACTGGGCTTTTGGATTGTTTTGAAAATGTATCCCTCGTAATACACCCTTGTGGGCAGAAAAAGAGTGGTTATCCTGAACAAAATCTACAGCAATACCATGTTGTAAAAACCGCTCTTTATTATAACTTTCTGTGAACCAACCCCTATTATCACCATAATACTCAGTCTCTATGATTTTAACGCCTCTTAACTTCGTATCTAAAACTTTCATCTACTAATACCTAATTCTACCTTCAGCCACTTTCTTGAGGTGCTCACCATAGGGTGACTTGCCATACCTATTAGCAGACTCCAACAAAACAGCTTTATCTATCCACCCCTGATGATACGCTATCTCCTCCAGAGCAGCGATCTTGATCCCCTGCCGTTTCTCAATGACCCTGACAAATTCTGAAGCCTCCACAAGGGAATCCACAGTGCCAGTATCCAGCCAAGCATACCCCCGTCCAAGCAACCTAACATCCAAAGAACCATCTTCCAAATAAAGCCTGTTAAGATCTGTAATCTCAAATTCACCCCTTGCAGAAGGCTTCACCATTTTTGCAAACTCCACAACCCTATTATCATAAAAATAAAGCCCGGTAATGCAATAGTTTGACTTTGGATTTTTCGGTTTTTCCTCCACAGAGATGACCCTACCATCCCCATCAAACTCCACGACTCCAAACCTCTCAGGATCATTTACATAGTAGCCAAAAATCGTAGCCCTACCTTTGTCGCTGTTTTTAGCTGCCTCTTTGAGATGATTTGTAAGCCCACTTCCATAAAAGATATTATCTCCTAATATCATAGCACAATTTGAGTCACCTATAAACTCCTCACCTATCAAAAAGGCTTGGGCCAGTCCATCTGGGGAGGGTTGTACAGCATAGGATAACTTAATACCAAACTGCTCACCACTGCCCAAAAGTCTTTCGAAATTCCCTATATCATGGGGTGTAGATATTATAAGTATATCCCTAATCCCTGCCAACATCAGTACAGACAAAGGGTAATAAATCATTGGTTTATCATACACAGGCAAAAGCTGTTTACTGGTAACCATCGTAATGGGGTATAATCTCGTCCCACTACCACCAGCAAGGATGATACCTTTCATATATCCACCTTTTTAATTAATAGGCCCCTTCTTTTTTTAAAACTGTTTTAACAGTTTTAAAGAGTATTACAATATCAAGCCAGAGAGACCAATTCATAACATACCATGAGTCCAACCAAACTCTAAACTCATAGCTTGTATCACTTCTTCCACTAACCTGCCAAAGACCAGTAATGCCCGGGGGCACCATATAATAATATTCCGCTTTATCTTTATAGTACCTTTCTAGCTCCTCCTCTGTTACTGGCCTTGGACCCACCAAGCTCATCTCCCCTTTTAAAACATTAAATATTTGAGGCAGTTCATCAAGACTCGTCTTTCTGAGAAACTTCCCAATTTTAGTAACTCTCGGGTCATTTTTTAGCTTATAAGATGTTTCCCACTCTTTTTTCAACTCTTCATCTTGCTCTAATAACTTATTCAATCTCTCTTTTGCATCTATATACATAGTCCTAAATTTTAATACAGGTACCCTCGAACCATTTTTACCAATTCTTATATGTTTGTAAAATACAGGACCTCTTGAGTCTATCTTTATTAAAATAGCTATCAAAACAATTATCACAAGTAGAATTGGCAACAGTATCAAGGATAATATTATATCGAAAAGTCTTTTAATTAACAAGTTTGTAATAAACTTTAGATTGTTTTTTAGCTTTAACATGAAGATAGCTTGTTCCAATAAAAAAACAATTTCGGAGTTTTTAACAGGAATTTGCTTAAAATTTGGTACTAAAATCAGATTGTTGATTTTATTGTGAAGCTTGTATAAAAGCTGTTGATCATCATGTAAGTTCTCTTCCATCAAAAAAACTGTATCCACCTTATTCTTACTAAGGTATTCAATTGCCTCCAGCTTTTTGCCTAATACAGATATTTTTGTATTATCTATAGTTATATGTTCTTTTGGCAAACTATCAGTAAACAAACCATGTATGTCATAACACAAATAATCATGACGAAAAAGAGCATAAGATAAATTTATCAAATCATTCCCATTACCAACTATTATTGCAGGGATCTTAAAGAATTTAAACCTTGAAAAGATTTTTTTCATCAGAAGATGAACCACCGGGAATAAAAATAATGAATAGAACCACATAAATAAAAGAATCGCCCTCGAAAACTCATTTACTTTCTTTGTTAAGGATAAAATAGTAAAAATCAACAATACCCAGATTGTAACTATTTTTGAAATTTTTTTAGCTTCTTCCCAAAAAGGGATCACTCTGAAATATAAACCCTCAAACAGCATTAATAAAACCATCAAACTCAATATAACCCAATAAATTGACAACAGAAAATTAAAGTCCGTCTGTAAGGTAGGTAATACTCCAACTATACCCAAGATTTTTC
>JAOAHS010000028.1 GCA_026415135.1 Calditerrivibrio sp.
ACCTAATACCTTCCTCATAAGGGATAGATGCAAATATCGAACTTACAACAGAAATAAATCCAGCCACATCACCTACTGATAACTTGTCATATATCTTCTTATAAACATTATACTCATCCTAAGAAAAACTCTTAAATCTGACTAAAGTCTATTTTTAAAACTGGATAAAATCCCCAATCATAATCTGACTCATATATCCATAGCCCCTTAAAAAGATCTTTGTTCCCTTTAAAGACCTGCTCCAGCGTGGATACCAACAAAGATTTTCCAAACCGGTGAGGGCGAGAAAGTAAATTAAACTGGATGGATGTGATTAAATCCATAGACATATTTAGTTTTATCAACATAGAGGTTGTTATTTTTTATAATCTGCTCAAAACTGGACTGATCTATGGGAAGTTTCTTTTTCATATAATTAATTCAGCATCTGTAGTGTAGTATTTCAATAATTTATCTTCTATACGATATTCTGATACCTTACTATTTCTAACAAGAAGACACAGTTTTATCCATGTCTTCTTGTTTTGGTCTAAGCACCAATTAGCCTTTTCTCTTTTTTTACTGACAGATATATTATCACCGTCAATATTACAAAACCTAAGATACCAATATAGTTACTAATCCTCTCTGGCCATATCATTAGTACACCCATAATTGCATAAATAATCCTTTCAGCCCAGTTTAAAAATCTCATAAAATAACCTTCAAAGAATATTGCTAGGATTAGTAACCCCAGCGTTCCTGTAATAATATTTTCTATCGTTCTGTCCAAAGGTCCAAAAAACAGTATTGCTGGATCGTAGATAAACATAAGTGGTATAAGATAAAGCCCCTTAGCTAATTTCCAAGACTCCATAGCCGTTTCAAATGGCTTACTACCAGCAATACCTGCAGCAGCATAAGCCACCAGAGCTACAGGTGGAGTGACATTTGCATCCTGAGAATACCAAAAAATCAATAGATGTGCTGACAAAAGTGCTCCTACAGCCATGTCTGGAGGAACCATTGCCTTCAACCCAGCGATGACATTTGGATCCTTTAGAACTTCTGCTGGCATTTTCAATACATTTATAAAGTAATCTTTCAGCATTAGGGACTCTAAAAGAGGAGCAGCTAAAACAGCCAAGACTATATATGAAGCTGTTACAGGCAAGCCCATTCCAAGAATAAGTGACACAAGTGCCACAAAAATGATTGCAAGAAATAGACTACCACCAGCCCAATCAGCTATCAAAATGGAAAACTTTATCCCCATACCAACTAGTAATACAATACCCACAATTATACCAGAACACATTAGTACTATTGCTGTATTAATCATATTTTTCCCACCTAATGCCAGAGCATCTAAAATATCCTTTAGTTTCATCGCAGTTTTTCTGTTTAACCAGCTACTAAAAACCACAGATATAATACCTATAGATGCAGCAAAGGTAGGTGTAAAATTCATCATCAATAAGGTGATCAAAACTACCAACGGTATAAAAAACTGCCATCCTTCTTTAAAAACCTCTTTAAAATCAGGCAACTCCTCCTTTGGAATCTTTTTTAGGTTATATTTCTTGGCTTCCAGATGGACAAAAAATCCTACACTCAAAAAATACATTATCGCAGGTATGATTGAGACCATAACGATCTTTGTGTAAGGTACCTGTGTCCATTGGGCCATTATAAAGGCGCCGGCACCCATTATAGGTGGCATTATCTGCCCCCCTGTACTTGCAGCGGTTTCTACACCTGCAGCAAATTTGGGTTTGTAACCCATACTTTTCATCAAAGGTATAGTTATCGAACCTGTCCCAACTGCATTTGCCACAGCACTACCAGACACTGTCCCCATGAGAGCACTGGCAAAAATTGCCATCTTTGCAGGTCCGCCAGTCGTATGCCCAAACAAAGAAATTGCCAGTTTTAAGATAAAGTCACCAGCACCAGATTTAACCATAAATGAACTAAAAAGCACAAACAAGAAAACAAATGTTGATGAAATTGTCGTTACAGAACCAAAAATACCATCAGGAGCAAAATACATTCTATAGAGGAATCTCGACAAACTAACACCAGGAAAATTCCATAGTCCTCCAAGATACTTCCCAAGAAAAAGTGCATAAGCAATAAAAAGTAATGAGATGATAGGTATCGTCCAGCCTGTGGTCCTTCTTGTTATTTCAAGAAGTAAAATTATGGCTATTGATGCTGCTATAAGATCATAGGTGTTAACTTCCTGATTTCTCAGGTTCAGGGCTTCTTCAAAAATAAGCAAATAAAGAGCAGCCATGGCAGATAGGATAGCAAGGATGAGATCTATTTTGAACGTTTCTTTAGGCTTCTTACTACTCAATGGAAAGATAAGAAAACCCATAAAAAGCATCATCCCATAGTGTATAGCATTAAGCTTTAATTCTGGAAGGATACCAAAACTATTATACCAAAGATGTAGTACAGAAGTTGCCACAGCAAACCAGTACACAAATTTATCTGTAAAGCCTGTAAGTTCCCTTTTATTTGTAACACTTTCACCTGATCTATCCTGAATTACACCTTCTTTATTTTCACTCATAATATCTCCTAAAGATATTGATTTACAAGGGTAGGTGGGTTATACCCACCTTTTACTTTACTGAGGCATGAGCTCTTTTGGTATAGTAAGGCCTTTTTCCTTGTAATATTTATATGCACCGGGATGAAGTGGTACAGGCAATCCGTCTAAGGCCTCATTTAGACTTAGTTCTTTTGTCGCTGGATGGATATTTGTAAGGAACTGAAGGTTTTCAAAAATTGTTTTTGTTACCAAATAAACAGTCTCCTCTGACAAATCCTTTCTTGCAACGAGGATATTTGGCTGTCCTATCGTTTTGATATCCTTTGACTGTCCTGGATATGTACCAGCTTTAATAACATACCTCGTCCAGATTGGGTAGCTTGCCCTTATCTTCTTTAGCTGATCATCAGTAAAGTCCAGAACTATAGCACCCTTTTCACCCAACTGAGCATATAGCTGTGTAATCGCAGCTGCAGGAACACCAGCTGGAATATTAGCAGCTCCTACCCTTTTATCCATCATAGCTTGAATAGATTGATTGTAGTCTAAATATTCCAGCTTAAACTCTTTGTCCACATCGATACCCAAAGCTTTTAAGATTGTTCTGCCAGATCCTTCAGTACCACTTCCTCTTTTACCTATTGAGAAAGGCTTACCTTTTAAATTTCTGAGATCCATAATAGTCCCAGTGGTAACATACTCTTTTAGGATTGGAAAATGCTCCACATTCTGCCAGAGCATAGTAATTGCCCTAAAATCCCTCTCAGGTTTTCCGGCATATAACCCTTCACCCGCATACGCCTCTAACGCAAAAAGGGATTGTAAAAGTGCGAGATCTGCTTCTTTCTTTTTCATCATAGAAATATTTTCACCAGAACCTGCCGAGTTTATTGCTGTTGCCTGAATACCGTGAGATGCTTTTAGCTTAATACTAATAAGCGTACCAATAGCAACACCTACAGGATAATATGTCCCACCTGGGGTAGCTGTGGCAATTATAAGATTTTTGTCATCAGCAAATAATACCCCATTCATTAGAAAAACAAACATAGACAGTAAAGCAACAACAAACTTTTTCATTTTTACCTCCTTTGTCTTCTTAACACTATTATACCATAAAAAAACATACTACTCTAAATCAAAATGCACCTCATTAAACCACAAACATTTTTAATTATAGCTTAACTAAGAAGGTAACCTCGTTCCCTTTTAGATTGTAATACAGACCATCAACAAAGGTATTTGACAATACTATCCCCCTACCACAATAGAAATCAGGATTTTCTAATGCTCTGTTAGTCATATTCAGTGAAAAACCATCCCCTTCATCGGTAATGGTTGAAGAAAAGATATAGTTATTGTTATGCTCATAGACACCGTATTTGACAAATATTTTTTTGCAACACATCTTTTCTTTTTCCAAACAATACTTTTCTAAGAGGTTATTTTTGATCAGTTTATGTTTCTGGTCTACATCAATGCCAAGATTTCCATGTTCATAGGCATTCATCAGAAACTCATATAAAGATACTCTTATCTTCGCCAAAACCTCTTCTTTTAATTTTTTTGAAGATAAAAACTCCTCCATCTCTTTTAGAAATACGTTTATCTCATCCATGCATGTATTTAGCTCTGTCTTAATCTCCCACACTTTTTTGAAATTTGATTTTTTGATATAAAATATTGTGACATCATCATTAAATGTCAAAATCTTCTCTGAAAACCTCTGCTCAAAATTATTATAAAAGAGACTTGCCTTAAAATCATTGTTCACTTCATTCAAATATACACCTTGACCATTCACATAGCTTTCCACAAGACCATCGGAACATATAGCCATAGAATCAAAATCTTTAAGACTAAGTGAAGAGATATTCATTGTTTGTGAATACTTAGTCAAAGGTGGATTATTACTCTGAATCTCTGTAACTTTTCCACCAGCATCCTTAATCAGCATAGAAGGCATCCCGCAGTGGGTATAGGCACACAAACCTTTATTTAGATCAAGTAAGAAAAAAGAAGCTGAAAGCATCTCTTCAGGCAACAATATCTTTTTTACGTAGTCCAAAAAGCTTTCCAACGTTTTTGCAAAATTAAAATCGTTGTTTTCAAGCCCTTTATCTACCGAGTGGTTTAAAAACGCTATCGATAAAACAGAAGTAACAGAAGCAGACAACCCTTTTCCCATTGTATCAAGAATGACGCCAAAAATAATACCATCCCCTAAATATCTATAAGTAAAAGCATCCCCACATAAAATCTCCATAGGTCTATAAAAAGAGTTAAACAGATAGTAATCATCACCAATCATGATTTTTTTCTTTTCTATGTCATTTAAAAGTAAGCTCAGCTCCTTTTTATAAGCCATGTTTTGTTGATTAGTGTGATACTTTTCCCTATAGCGCAGTAGCTCAATTTCCATCTCCTTTTCTTTAATCAATCTTTGTTTTAAAAGTACCCTACTTGAGGCATCAAGAAGAGCCGAAATCAACATACTTTTAGTGATCGGCTTTTGAATAAACCTACCAATCCCCAGGTTTAACAACTCTTTCATATCGTTTATACTGTCGGAGGATGTTATAACAACAATAGGTACTTCTAAATCCACTTTTCTGATCTGTTTGATCATCTCAATACCGTCCATCTCCGGCATATAAACATCGGCCACAATAATATCAAACTTATTTTGTAAAAACGCAAGCAGACCTATCTTCCCATTTTCAGCAATGTGAACGGTATTAAAGATACTTTCTAAATAGCGTTTTATAACCAAAGCAGAGACTTTATCATCGTCAACAATAAGAAGGTTTAGATTTTTTAAAAAACTTTTAAGTTCGCTCATCCCTATCTACATCTTTTTTGGTAGATAAAGAACTATATCTGGAAAAATAAAAATTATCAATACCAAAAAACACATCATAAAAAAAGCAGGTAAAGCCTGTTTTGCGATATAAGCCATATCCTTACCAGTTAACCCTTGAATGACAAAAAGATTGAAGCCTACAGGTGGTGTAATCTGTGCCATCTCAACAACAATTACGAGAAATATTCCAAACCAGATAAGGTCGATCCCAGATTGCTCTATGGCTGGCAATAAAACAGAGATTGTTAAAACAACCATAGAGATACCATCTATAAACATACCTAAGATAATATAAAATATTGTTAAAACAATAATCAAACCATACGGTGGCAGATTAAGAGCAGATATAGCCTCAGCCATGTGTCTTGGTAGTCCAATAAAACCCATGGAGAGACTCAAAAATGAAGAACCAGCAAGAATTAGTGCAATCATACAGTAAAGCCTTGTAGCTGATAAAAGACTCTCTTTAAACGTCTGGAACGTCAGTGTTCCTTGAAAATATGCTATTATAAGCGCCCCTACTACACCCACTGCTGAGGCTTCAGTAGCTGTTGCTATACCTGAGTATATGGATCCCAATACAGCTATGATGAGTAACACCGGCAATATGAGATTTTTAGAGGATTTAATTTTATCTAATAAACTTAGCCCCGTTATTTCTGAAGGGATCTTATCCTTATTGAAAAAAGACCAAACGATTATATAAATCATGAAAATCGCGGCAAGGGTAAGACCTGGCACTACTCCAGCTATAAAGAGCTTAGCAATGGATACATTTGCCGCTACCCCATACACAATCATGATGATCGATGGTGGTATGAGAAAACCCAATGTGCCAGCTCCAGCTAAAGTGCCTATAATCTTTTCTTCGGGGTATTTACGCTTTGAAAGCTCTGGTATTGTTATTTTACCAATTGTAGCTGTAGTGGCTGCAGAAGAGCCAGAAACAGCGGCAAAGATAGTACATGCAAGGATATTGACATGCAGAAGTTTGCCAGGAATCCTTTCAACCCATGGCGATACACCCTTAAAGATATCCTCACTCAACTTTGTTCTAAACAGAATTTCACCCATCCATACAAACATCGGTAAAGCAGTCAAAGTCCAACTCGACATGGATCCCCAAATAGTCATCACCATACTATCACCAATAGGTCTGCTGGTAAAAAGGAGCATCCCTAGATAACCCACTAATGCCAGAGCAAGCCCGATCCAAAGACCTGAAGCAAGCCAGAACAACAAAATAATGATCAAATATACCGAAACCGTTACCTCATTCATAGCCATCCTTCTTAAAAATTAGTCTAAAAAGCCTTTCCAGAACACTCATCATAAATACTCCCATCCCCAAAACAAATGCAATTTGGGGTATCCAAAGCGGGGTAGCATCCGGAAGCTGGGATATATCTTTAAAAATAAAAGAGAAATAGACCATCTTACCAGCATAAAAAAGGATATAACCCACTATAAAAAGAGCTGCAAAGGTTGCAAATATTTCAAGGTACCTTTTTTTAGATGGTGTTAGGGCGTTTAAAATTATCGAAACCCTTATATGTTCGTTTCTGTGGAAAGTTTCAGCTAAGGCTAAAAAGAATGTGGTTGCTAAAAAGTAACCTGCATAGGCATCCAAACCGGGTATAGATGTACCAAACAGTCTAACAACTATACTTAAAACTATCGTTAGGAGGGTAGCCGCATTAGCTACAGCAGCTACCCAAAGGGCATATCTATAGATTTTATCCATGATCATTTTTGGAATGCCTGTATCAGGAGTTCCCCATCTTTTCCTGCTTTCTTAAGCCAGTCATCAGTGAGAGTTTTACCTATTTTAGCCAGATCAGCCTGTAATTTTGCAGAAGGCTCCAACACCTTCATCTTTTCTGAGAGGGTTTTCTTTGTAGTATTATAGTTTTCCTGACTCATAGCCCAACCTCTTTTTTCAGCATCTGCAGCCGCCTTCAAAAGAGCATCTTTTTGATCCTTTGGAAGGGCATCAAATATCTTTTTGTTCATAAAAACTACATTTTTAGGGAGCCAAGCCTTTATGTCATAAAAATGGGTCATGGTCTCCCAAGCTTTGGTATCCACTCCTGTGGCAGATGAGGATATAAAAGCATTTACAACTCCTGTTGCAAGAGCCTGTGCAAGCTCAGCTGCCTGAATTGTCACAGGCTGAGCACCCACCAGTTCAGCTATCCTTGAGATTGTGGGATTATACGATCTAAGTTTTAGACCTTTGAGATCCTCAACCCCGTTTACATCTTTTTTAGTATAAAGCCCCTGTGGTGGCCATGGAACCGAGAAAAGTATCTTCAAACCTTGTGCTTCAAACCTCTTCTCTATTGTAGGACGACTAACCTGCCATAACTTCTCAGCTTTGTCATAACCTGTAGCTAAAAAAGGTATTGAGTCGATACCCATAATTGGGTCTTCATTTTCAAGGGAAGAAAAGATAACCTCTCCAATCTGAACTTGACCAGTCTGCACAGCTCTTTTGATCTCTGTCATCTTAAATAAGGATGCATTGGGGTGTACTGTTATCTTGATTTTACCACCCGTCAGCTTATCCACATCCTCAGTAAACTTCTGAATATTTACTGTGTGAAAGTTAGCTACAGGATATGGTGTGGGCATATCCCATTTCTCCGAAGCAAAAGCAAAACAACCAAAAAGAAGCAAAAACGTAACAACCAAAATTCTTTTCATTCTTACCTCCTATTTACATATTTGTTTGATCAATATCTTCAACTCCTTTGTTATGGTTATAGCATTCTCATTATCCCCATGTACACATATAGTATCTGGATTGATCTGAATTATTTTGTGGTCAATGGTCTCAACTACATGCTCTTTAATCATCATCTCAACCCTTCTCTTGATCACCTCCACATCTTCTATAACAGCATTTGGTACTTTTCTACTCACAAGTCTACCGTTAATGTCATATTGTCTATCAGCAAATGCTTCCTGTAAATATCCAAGCCCCACATCTTCACACGCTCTAACCATCTCAGAATTAAACAAAACAACCATCTTCAAAGAAGGATCAAAAGATTTTACCCCTTTTGCAATTGCAAGAGCTGTGCCATAATCTATAGCAGCATGGTTATATAAAGCTCCATGGGGTTTTACGTGATCCATCTTAACTCCATGTTTTGCACAAAAACCAGCCAACGCTGATATTTGATATAGGATATCTGCTTCCACCTCCTTCGGAGTAGCGTCTAAAAACCTTCTACCAAAACCAACAAGATCTCTATACGAAGGATGGGCGCCGACCTTCACACCGTATTCTTTTGCCAAAGCTACAGTGACATCCATAACCTGTGGATCACCAGCATGAAAACCACACGCAACATTCACCCTGTCCACATACTTGATCACTTCTTCATCATTGCCCATTTTATAGGCACCAAAACTTTCACCTAAATCACAATTAAGATCTACTGGCATAATATATCTCCATAATGACACTGAGCTTTTTATACAGCTTCCTTCGTCTATAAAAATGTTTGAGCGACTCTTCATAGGAAACAGGCACCAAATAAAATCTATGATGGGGTCTCATCTGGGCTAACCTACTCAAGTCGTTTTCTATAACATAACCAAGTACTTTATACCCGCCGGTTGTCTGACAATCTTTCATCAAAACAATAGGCTCACCCGAATTGGTAATCTGGATTGTTCCGGGCACAGTGGGTTCTGTAATAGTATCATAGGTACCTCCCATGTCACATGGTTCACAATATTTTAACCTTATACCCATTCTGTCAGATTCCATAGAGATATAATATTTAACTCTGCAAAATTTTTCAATATCTTTGTTTCTTTGAGAAGGGACAAATCTTATCATTTCGGCATTGAATACTG
This sequence comes from Calditerrivibrio sp., assembly GCA_026415135.1. NCBI lineage: Bacteria > Pseudomonadati > Deferribacterota > Deferribacteres > Deferribacterales > Calditerrivibrionaceae > Calditerrivibrio > Calditerrivibrio sp. Next base: position 9,276 of record JAOAHS010000028.1, read on the forward strand.
GTAAAAGTTCAAAAGAAAGTGAAAATCCTACCTTGTTATTACTCAACAGAGGCTTCACCGGTAGCAAATCACCTTTTCTTAAGGGTCTCCCACCAAGCCCACCGATGGCACCTCTTGTAAAAGTTGATCTACTGGAAAGTTCTGGCTCAACATCAATTCCACCTTTTATACAAAGATATGACCTAAAACCAGAAACAGCAGTTTCCCCCTTTAAGAGATCACCTTTTCTAACCTGATATGTTTTAAAAGTCCTAATTTTTGTATCGTTGATGCTAAAGCCACAATCAGCACCTGTTAGACAGATTATAGCATCCTCTCCAAACCTGTAGGCACCACACCTTTGAGTAAACTCCAACGCAGCCTCACCAGCACTATTCCCAACAAGTATGTTCCCAAGCTCATAGGAATAGTCATCCATAACTCCAGATTGGGGAACACCATATTGACCAAAACCAAATCTACCTCTATCCTGAACAGTGGTGAAAAACCCAGGATCAAGTACTTCTATCATAATCGATATCCTTTATCTTTACAGGGTATCTCTTGGGAGTAAATTCACCTTTTTTTATCGTTTCGTATCCCTTTTTGTCAATGGAAACAAACATAACACCCTGACCTGAAGCAAATAAAAAGGGCTCTCCTCTATTTTTATCAAAAAGCTTTAATGGTGTTCTACCTATTATTTGCCATCCACCAGGACTATCAAGGGGATAAATCCCAGTTTGGGTGCCACCAATCCCTACAGAACCAGCTTTTACCAGCTGTCTCGGTTGACTCTTTCGGGGCATATGGATCCTTTTATCTAGACCACCCAAGTATGGAAAACCAGGTAAAAACCCTAAAAAGTATATATAATAAACCCTACTAACGTGTAGGTTTACAATTTCAAGAAAATCCAAACCTGTAATTAACTCAGCCTCCTTTTTATCCAAAGCAAATTCGTCGTCATAACATACAGGGATCTCTGTTACCAAGATCTCTTTTTCCATAACATCTTCTCTCTTTGTACTTCCACAATTCTCTATAATTTTTTTCAGATAAATCATATCTACAGGTTCTTTAAAATGAATATACAAAGAGCTATAGCTGGTAATTATATTAAGCACCCCCATATTTGCTTTAATAACCTCTACAAGACTATTAACAGCAACATTGACCATTAAATCTATACTGTTTCCCAGAAAGATTTTTATCTTACTGTCTGTTAACTGTTCAACCATGTAGTCTTTCATATCATCTTCTTAGGATCAAAAAACTCTTTTGCTTCCTCTTCCCCCATCAAACCCTTTTCAAGCACAACCTGCTTAACAGTCTTCTTCTCCTTAAATGCTTCATAAGCTATTTGAGCAGCCTCATCATACCCCAATTTTAAAGCTAAAGGAGTAACAATTGCCATAGACCAATCCACAAGCTCCTCACATCTATCCCTATTGGCTGTTATCCCATTTATACATTTAGTAGAAAGGGCATCCACTACATTTGTCAAAAGCTTCAACGACCATAAACCTTTATAAGCTATCAAAGGCATCATGACATTTAGCTCCAATAAACCACTTGCACCAGCTATCGATATCGTATGAACGTTACCCATCACCTCAGCTGCCACCTGTATAGTGGCCTCGGGTATTACTGGGTTAACCTTACCCGGCATTATCGAACTACCGGGCTGGAGAGATGGTAATTCTATTTCACCAATCCCACATCTGGGCCCAGAGCTCAAAAGTCTAAGATCGTTGGCTATCTTCATGAGGGATACAGATAGGGTGTTCATAGCTCCAGCAAAGAAGACTGTAGCATCCTTTGTGGCTATCCCTTCAAAAAGATTCTCGGCTTGCCTAAACTCAATACCAGTATAGCCAGATATCTCCTTAATAGCTAATTTTGCAAAATATGGATCAGCATTTAGGCCTGTCCCCAATGCCGTTCCCCCTAACGGTAACTCAAGGAGGTATTTTTCCGCATCGATAAGACGCTTTTTAGAATTCTTGATCTGATAAAGGTATCCAGAAAACTCCTGCCCCAACGTCATCGGAACAGCGTCCATAAGATGGGTTCTACCTATCTTTATTATATCTGCAAACTCTTCCACCTTCTGGGTTAGTACCTTTTCCAAACTACTTAAAGCATCCACTAATTTTTTACTCTCCATGATAAACGATATATGAATAGCACTGGGGATGACGTCGTTACTGGATTGACATCTGTTTACATCATCATTTGGATGACATAACTTTTTATCCCCTTTCTTACCACCTAAAAGCTCACATGCTCTATTTGCTATGACTTCGTTAACATTCATGTTTGTGGAGGTTGCAGAACCTGTCTGGAATATATCGAGGGGAAATTGATCATCAAATTTACCCTCTATTACCTCAATGGAGGCTTTTATTATGGCATCAACTTTTTTAGCATCTAAAAGACCCAATTGCAGATTTGCGGTTGCTGCTGCCATTTTAATAATGGCCACAGCTTTTATAAACTCCTTTGGCAGCCTTTCTCCAGAGATAACAAAGTTTTCATTAGCTCTTGCTGTTTGAGCCCCCCAATAAGCATTTTCTGGTATTTTCATTTCTCCCATACTGTCCTTTTCTATTCTATATTCCATATATTACCCCTTGAAGATTTAATTTTTTTATATTAAAATTATAACACAGGAGTTGAAAATGACAAATGAAAAAATATTTTCAATATTAAGGACGGAACCTAAATTTTTAGACCTTACAAATGATGAGCTCACTGCTCTTATAAGCTATTGCCAGCTCGAAGTTTTCCCAAAGGTCTCCACTATTATAAAGGAAGGTGAATTTGGAAACAAGTTTTATTTTATCATTGAAGGGGAAATAGGTATATCCAAGTCCATATCTGATGAAATCATCTTCTTCATATCATCCCTTAGAAAGGGTGATTTTTTTGGAGAAATGGCTATAATAACCGAATATCCACGATCTGCCAATGCCTTTGCCAAAACAGATGTCACTTTACTATCCATGACAAGGGACAGTCTGATCAGATTTAAAAATGATTACCCCCTTGCCTTTGGAAAGTTTTCCTATATTTTAGCAAAAACTTTAGCAGATAGACTTTACAAAGTAGAGGAAAGGATCAAAAATATCATAAAGGCTTCAGTCATCAGTGCAATAACCTAATCGTTGAGATATTCCTTGAGTTGGTCAAAACTCTTGTTACCTGGGAAAGTATCCTCCAACTCACCTTTTTTATCGAATATAACTGTCATAGGGATATAATAAGCGTTGTATTTCTTTTTCAAATCCCCCTTGTCAATATAAACATTAAAATGGAATCCATTTTTTCTAACGAAATCGTCCACAAGCTGGGGGTTTTTATCCGTCGATATTGCAATTATATTTATTTTCTGTGTTCTAAAATATTCATAATTCTCATTTAGTGTCTTTAAAAGTGCTTTGCAATAGGGGCAATACACAGCCCAAAAAACTACAACAGTCTTATTATACCCCTGCAATAATAAACCAGAGAAATTATGCCCATCTATCTCCCTTACCTCTGCACGAAGACCTACCGAAATAAGAAGCAAAACGGTAAGAAATATCTTCTTCATTCAGGTAACTTTTATCCTCCACCTACAAAATGAATGATCTCCAATACATCCCCTTCTTTTAAATAGGTGCTATTGTAATTAGATACTTCTATTATTTCCCGATTTAACTCCACCACTACATTTTTCTTTGATAGATTTAGCTCATCCAGTAGCTCAGCAAGATTTTTTTGGGAGCTTATTTCAATATAATTTCCATTTACCTTTACAGTCATATATCCCCCAATAATATCCTTACAGCAAGATTTGCTTGAATATTAGCTGCAACACCGACCCTCGGTGCCATAAGCCCCATACCAGGTCTGGCTTCCGTTTCAAAGTCACCCACCAAAAAAAACCTTTCCTTTATCCTTCTCACCTTGATTGTATCAGTATTTCCATATCCCGCAACCCCTGAAGCAGCTATATAATATTTATCAGGTAGCTCCTTTAGCATGAAAGAGGTGAGTTTAGCCTTCTCTTCAGCTCTATCAAAGGCTTCAATTACAAGGTCAAAATCATAAAATAGTGTGTGCATATTACACAAATCTATACGGATATCAATAGGCTCATAGGTTAGATATGGATTTATTCTTTTAAGGGTTTCAGATAGGGCATAGACCTTTTTCTGCCCTATCTGATCTATAAAGTAATATTGTCTATTAAGGTTAGATGGTTCCACCACATCAAAATCCACAAATCTCAACCGCCCAACCCCCATTCTTGCAAGGGAAACCGCCACGTTGGAACCAAGACCACCTACTCCTGCTATTACAACAGAGCTTTTTTTCAGCTTTTCATAAATACCTGGAGTATGTCTGGATACCAAAAGATATTCGATCTCTGAAGGTGTTGGTTGATCCCCTCTTTTGATAAGAAAAAGTATATCACCCCTTTTCAATGGGGCATCTGTTGTGATTGGAAACCCGTTTAGTATTATTATATCCGCATCAGGTTTATACCTTTCCCTTATACTAAATGCTGTAGAATCATCTTCTATCTCTATTATATTGCCGTTTAGTGAAATGTTTATCAATCAAGCCTTCCCCATTTAGTTATTTAGAAAATAGCGGGTAATACTACCCGCTATTATATCCTTCCCATTGCCATGGCTTCCAAACGTTCTATCCTCTTTTCAATAGGTGGATGTGTGGAAAAAAGATGTAGGATACTGCTACCACTTAGAGGACTCATAATAAACATATGTGCAGTGGCAGGCTTTGCATCCATCGGCAACGCTTCATTACCATAAGCAATCTTTTTTAGTGCCGAAGCAAGAGCTCTTGGATTACCACAATATCTTGCCCCAGTCTCATCAGCTAAGTATTCCCTTGATCTAGAAATAGCCATCTGAATAAGGGTAGCAGCCAAAGGAGCAATAATCATCGCCAGTATTGCTCCAACTGCAGAAAGTGGATTACCACCTTCCTCTTCATCACTCTTTGATCCGCCAAATATCATAGCCCATCTTGCCATGTCTGCCAAAAACATTATCGCTGCAGCAAAGGTAGCAGCAATAGTACCTATTAGAATATCTCTATTATTTATGTGGGCTATCTCATGGGCTATAACCCCTTCAAGCTCTTCAGGCTCCAAAAGATGTAATATCCCAGTAGTTACCGCTACAGCAGCATTTTCAGGGTTTCTACCTGTTGCAAAGGCATTTGGTGTTGGTGTTTCCATTATATACACCTTTGGCATAGGGATTTGGGCTTTTGAGGCAATTCTCCTTACCATGTTATAAAGATTTGGAGCTTCAGCTTCTGTCACTTCCCTTGCTCCATACATTTTGAGCACTATCTTATCACTAAACCAATATGAAAAGAAGTTCATGGCTAAAGCAATTACAAGTGCCATGATCATACCTTGCTGTCCACCTAACATTTTACCTATCAAAAGGAAAAGGATTGTCAAAAGTGTCATCAGTAGGGCTGTTTTTAAAGTGTTCATGTTACCTCCTTATAATTTATCTCCATCAGTGTTTTCTCTATCATTGCAACACTCACTTTTGTATTGATACATGGACCAAATGGTCTATCATTTATCAATCCGATTACCGGTAGTGGATATGTATCCTGAATACCACTTAACATGTCCCTTTCGCAAGCTACAGCTATGATCAACTCAGGCCTTGTATCTTTTACTATTCGTCTTGCTATTGTACCACCAGTGGCAACTTTGATATTTAAATTATACTTTTCAGATAATTTTGCAAGATCACCTATGTCACATTTGCCACATTTTTTACAATTTAATATATTGTGTGAAACTTTTAATTCACAGTTTTCCAACTGTATACAGTGGGGTAAAAGTATAAGAAGGTTATTTATTTTTTTAGACTTGATGGATTCTAAGACAAGTTCATTATTCACAGCGATGAAGGATCTTATGACTTTGTCCTTGTCAATTCTAAAAAATTTGGCTAATTTTAAGACTATAGGAAACAATAGCTTCGTAACTATACCCCTTAGCTTTATACTTAACTTGGATTGCTTTCCAGATACCATTGCAAAAACCAAAATGAGCGTGGAAAAAAACAGAAAAAATCCAATAAAAGCTACAACAGCAGTAAACAACATACCCAAAAAAGATGAAATCTCCCCTAAACCTTTGAAGGATACATACCATATAACCCCTATAAAAAGGATAACAACAAGGGATGTACAAAAAAGGAAAAAGATGAAGATCCTTTTTCTCTCTGGAGTTAGAGCGTTATTCAAATAAATCTCCAATATCGATGTTGTTCCCAGCTAAAAAGCTCTTCGTATTCATTCTATTTTTCCCTTCCAACTGTAGTTCCAACACCTTTAGTGCCCTGTTACCACAACCTATCGTAAAGTCATTCTTTGTTACCTCCAATACCTTTCCAGGATCTCCTTTGATATCTATGACCTCCCCCTTAAAAAATTTCACCATCTTCCCTTTATAAAAGGCATACGCTGTTGGCCAAGGTTGAAAACCCCTAATCATTCTTTCTATCTCTTCTGCAGGTCTTGAAAAATCGATCTTCCCATCCTCTTTTTTTATGATGGGAGCGTATGTATGTTTGGTATGATCCTGTGGTATAGGTGTTATATTATCGTATCTTTTCAATGTCTCAATCAAAAGCTCAGCACCCAAAACTGATAATTTTTCCGAAAGGGTTATCGCTGTATCATCAAGGGATATCGGTAAACTCCTCATAAGAAGTATATCACCAGTATCAAGCCCCTCATCCATCTTCATTGTTGTCACACCAGTCTCTTGTTCACCATTTATAATAGCCCAATTTACAGGGGCAGCTCCCCTATACTTTGGTAGCAGCGAGAAATGGACATTTATCGGGGCATATCTGGGGATATCCAGGACCTCTTTTGGCAAAATCTTACCATAAGCAACAACAACCAAAAAGTCAGGGGTAACATCAGCAATCTTTTGGATAGCCTCCAGATTGTTCCTCAACTTTTCTGGTTGGAAGACTTCTAATCCCTTTGCCAATGCATACTCCTTCACAGGTGGTGGTTGTAGTTTGTTACCTCTACCCTTAGGCTTGTCTGGTTGACAAACAACAAGAGGTATATCATATCCATTTCCCACCAGTCTATCAAGAGTGGGGACAGCCATCTCAGGAGTCCCCATGAACACTATTTTCATCTATCCTCCAATACAACTAAAATACATACTCTTCGCTGGATATCCTTTTTTCGATCTCATTTAAAATACGCTCTTCATCTTGAAGATCCTTTGCTTCAAAGGTAACTGTGAACCTTAAAAAGTTACCTGCATCATCCCAGGGCACCGACGATATCAACTTTTCCCTTATGAGAAAATCGCAAAACTCCTCAGCATTATTAAACTTTCTACCACTTTTCGTCCCTTTTGGAATTTCAAAATAGAGATAAAAAGTCCCCTTTGGCTCGTTTACAAAAAAACCATTTTTCCTAAGTATCTCTGCAACCCTTTTAAGTCTTCTTTTATACTTATCAGTAATCCCAGAGATGATCTGTGGGTTTCTTAATGCATAAGCCGCAGCTTTTTGTATAGGGATAAATTGGCCAGAATCGTTGTTATCTTTTACCGTAGCAAATGCTTTTACCAAAACCTCATTACCGCAAACAAAAGCCATTCTCCACCCAGTCATATTAAAAGATTTGGATAAAGAGTGGATCTCTATCCCCACTTCCTTTGCTCCAGGCACAGACAAAAAGGATTCCTGTTTCTCACCATAGGTTAGCTCTATATATGCAGCATCATGAATTACCGCGATGTCATACTTTTTAGCAAAAGCTACTACCTTTTCAAAAAAACTCACTGGTGCAATAGCCCCAGTGGGATTGTTTGGATAGTTTATATACAGTATCTTAGCCTTTTTAGCAATATCCTCAGGTACAGTATCCAAGTCAGGAAGAAAGTTGTTTTCCTTTAATAAAGGCATATTATATACTTCACCACCGATATACTTTGTGATGGTCCCAGTCACAGGGTAACCTGGTACCGTCATCAGTGCATAGTCTCCAGGATTAATAAGGCAAAAAGGGATCATTGCAAGAGCAGGCTTTGAACCTATACTATGATTAACTTCGGTGATAGGGTTGATGTCTACCCCGAATCTCTTTTTCATGTACTCTGCTGCAGCATCTTTAAACTCCTGGATACCATTATCAGAATAAAACCTATTCTCCTTTTTTCTCGCTTCAGTGCATAATGTCTCAACAATTGAGATATCCGCCATATCATCCGGCTCCCCAACCCCCATATCGATAAGCTCCGCCTCAGGATTAGCTTCTAATGCAGCTCTTTTAGCTCTTTTTATCTTTTCAAACTTGTAGATTTTGGTATCCTTACCAAACATTTTACCACCAAGTCTCTCAGCAATTATGTTTTGCATAAATTCGCTCATCTTTCCTCCAAATCTTTTTTGTCGTATTATACATGTTTGAAAGCATTTTTCAAGAAATTTAATATTTCAAATTTACTCAAAAAATAAGATATTGACAGCTATTTCATTTAATATAAGATTAAAAATCAGGAGGCAGATATGTTTGCTCTAAGAATCTTTTTAATCCTATTGTTAGCATTTACCTATGCCATTGGATCCCAATCAAAGATCACCGAGGCAGAGGGTTATGCCTGCTTAAATGAAGACAGAACAAAAAAGCAAGTTGAAGAGATTGCTTTAAATGAAGCCAAAAGGAACGCCATTGAACATGTTGCAACATATATTCAATCAGAGACTGAGATAAAAAACTTTCAACTGAAAAAAGATCTTATTACCGCTTATTCAAAAGCCCAAATAAATATCCTACAGTTACAGGGTAGATGGGACAATAACCCACCAAAAATTGGGGATTGTTATAGAGTATGGATAAAAGCAGATGTAATCCCAGACGAGAAATTAACAAAAAAATCTTTAGAAAATCTTGACGACCCATCTGCACCATTAAAAATCCAGGTATGGACCGATAAAAAAGAATATATCACTGGTGATAAGATAAAGATATACATCAAAGGGAACAAACCATTTTATTCCAGAATACTTTATACCCAAAGCGATGGTAGTATTGTTCAGATTTTACCAAATCTCCACCGAAAGGATAACTACTTTCAAGGGGGGATAGTTTACGAGATCCCCTCAGGCAGTGATAAGTTTGATCTGGAAGTTGCTCCCCCATTCGGTGAGGAAAGTATCACAGTCTACGCAAGTACTAACCCATTAGGGGAAATCCAGCTTAAGCCTGCGGAATCTGTTTATAAAGTCCTTTCAACATCAAAAGAGATAAACGATAAAACCAGAGGAGTAAAAATTACTGAAGGTTCAAAAAATAAGGTAGCTGAGTTTTATGAAACCACACTTAGCATAAAAACGGGAAAGTAGTTCCTTCAGCTACTTACCGTTACTTACCGTAGTACCTATAGTAAAGCTTGTTTGGATTCTTACCAAAAAGGAAAAGGGTGAGGAAGAAGAGATTTTTCACCGAAGTTTTGATTATGCCCTTTTTAAGCCATCTCCTCGCTGATGTATAGGAATAGCAATTAGAAAAATAGAACCTAAGCCCTTGTTTCCTGCATCTTAAGACAAGATCAACATCCTCAAAGAGCTTTATTGAGCTTACACCACCTATTTTTGCTAAAGTCTCTTTTTTGATGAAAATAGTCTGATCACCATAGGGTAGCCTGAAAAGCTTTGTCCTAATATTTGCCATGGTCTCTATAACTCTAAAAATCGCCTTATTGTGATCTATCTTTAATCTAAATGCTCCATAATCATATCTATCTGCATTATTTATTATTTCTAAGATATGTCCCTTACTTATAAAACTGTCCGCGTGCAAAAAAACTAAAATCTCACCTTTTGCCACCTCAGCACCTTTGTTTATCTGTTCTCCTCTGCCTTTTGGGGATAATATTTTTATAACTTTATCGGATTTAATCAAGGATATTGTATTATCCCCATCTTCACAATCTACTACGATAATCTCCACATCATGTTCAACAAGCTCCTTTTCAAGGGCTTCAAAGTAACCTACTCTATCATATTCCTTTAAAACAGGTATTATAACAGATATCCTCATACTCTTTTAAGTCTTTTTACAATATTTGGTAGCTGTACAAACAATCCTAAAAGCATAAATAAAGAAGCCACTTCTAAGGAAAAAATGTCACCCACTGAGTTTACTTGCTCTATCGATTTACCAGCTAATACAAAGAGTATCGATGCAGGAAAGATCCCAACACTGGTTGTCCAGACAAATGTCCAAGTTTTGACATGTGTAAATGATGCTATGAGGTTTACCAAAAAAAACGGGAATATAGGGATAAGTCGTAAAGTTATAAGATATAGATATCCATCTTTTTTTATCTCTTCATTGATCGTTTTTATCTTCTCTGCATACTTATTTTGGATATACTCTCCCAAAAAATATTTCGATATCAAGTACATTATCAAAGCACCAATAGTAGCCGAAAGATTAACATATATCAACCCATAAAAAAATCCGAATAGATACCCACCAGCAAGACTCATAATAGAAGCTACAGGAACTGAAAAAGCCACTAACAATATGTAACTCAAAATATATATGATACTCGCATATGCAAAGTTATTTTGGACAAACAACTTAAGTTTATCCCCATAGACCTTAAGGTTTTCAAGAGAGATAATCTCAACAACCCCTGATAGATGTATAGTTGCTATGATAATAATTATGAGAAAAAGTAAAATCCCCTTTTTAGAAATCCCTTTCATAAATGAACAACCCTTCCCTCTTTGCTCTCAATAGATCCTCCATCGTATCGATATCCAGAAGAGGATTCAATAAACCGTATTTATAGCCTATATCTTTTACATTGCCCAACAGGTTCTTAAAAACTTCAGAACTACTCCATCTTAACCCACTTAAAACACAACTATCAAAAAAGTCTTTAGCCCCTATCAGATAAAAACCACCGTCAAAAGAAGGCCCGAACACCATCTGATTTGTTTCTAATATGTCATAAGCTTTTTTGATCTCAACACTTAAATCACCTACTAAGTCACTACCTATTATCACAACCTTATCATAACCATCGTGAAAAAGCTCCCTAAAGCAACAACCTATCCTATACCCCATATCACCCTGAGCCTGAATCCTCATAGCATAAACGCGTATATGTGTACGATTTAAAAGCTCTTCAAATCTGTGAATATCACTACTATTATCTATATATAGCATTAAATCAAAGCAAGAAAGTATTTTCTGTAGTTCATAAACACCTGTTAATACATTAACCAACAGCATTGAATAAACCTCTGCAGCAAAAATATCTGAGGTATCCTTTGCAAGTCTTGTTTTTACCCTTCCGGGAGTTGGATATTTGCAAAAAACCGCTAAAACTTTTTTCATCCCATATTAAAAATATAAGAAGGCCTGCTGTGTACCTGCCAACCAGCATCCTTTAATAATAGGGAGCAATTTGAAACCGAAAAACCCCTACTTTTTTCTGTTTTCTCCTCTGTATCCCTTGGGTTTGCACCACTTTCAGCCCAAATGATATTCGCACCAGCATAAATACCCAATGAATTCGGCTCATGGGTACAATTCCCAACAACCTCATGCTGAGTAGCAAGACGAGTTATGGCCACGATCTGGGCCATCTTTATTTCTGGGACCGTTGGATATATGCTCAACTGACCACCTGGGATGTTTATCCTCCTCATGGCACCGCTAAAAACAGGGTTTATCTCAGATGCAATTATAATCTTTTCAGCGATCTCTTCAAAACTGTGTTCTGAGCCGATCGGCTCTACACATGTCCCAACCAATAAACCAGCCTCTTTGAAATTATTTATCGTCTCTAAACGCTTATTTTTAGATATCTTATTATCTTTACCTTCCCCCATCCTAACAGCATGATAGACACCTGTAAAACCAGCCTGTTTCAATTTAAAAGCATTGCTAAGGTTTTGATCACCAATATTGGCAATGAGAATTGTTGTCGGTTTCAAATGTTTCCTTATCTCTGTAGAATATTCTATAAATTTACCAAAATCATAATTAGCCGTTGTCATCACATAAATGGCGGCACATTCCCTATTTCGTTCAAATTCGGAAGCATATTTTAAAGCCTCATCAATCGACAACTCTTTAGCTTCACTGAAGATACCATTGATAGGAGCAAACGAACAAAATTTACAATCAACAGGGCATGGAGCCAGATTTAGAGCAAATTGTCCATGAACTTCTGCAACATTTTTGGATATTTTTCTGGACAATATACCTCCAGCTGTAATAATTGCATAGCCCTCTTCAGATACAGGGTCTATCTTAAGCAGATATACGATCTCTTCATGTGTCAACCTCTCGTTGTTAAACGCTTTTTTTATAATATCTGATATCCTATCGTTCATTCTCATTCTCCAGCCATTTTTCATCATAAGCCATCTGTAAAAGTGTTCTTGCACAGAATGCGGTAATTTCAGCACAATGGCGATACTGTCCTATACCAAAAGCTATCTCTGCTCTTTTTTTGATTGTTTTACAGCAAGTTGTCTGAAATTTAGACTTAAATTTATCCATAAGTGTATTACCAATACCCATAACCTTTATTTTTGCCACCTTACCATTTAAAGGCACCCCGTTTTTTAAATTGTCCCTATTTGCCAAAAAACCTGAGATGATGATCATAGCTGATAAAGCTCCACAAATGCAACCAGTTTCACCAATACCTTCCCCTAAGATAGTCATAGAGAGTTTGAAGTCATCAGAAAATTTAAAACTTGTTACATCTTCAAAAGCCTTAATAATAGCCTCAGAACAATAGTAGCCACTCTCAAAATACTCTTTTACCAGTTCTTCAATTTTATTTAGGTTCTGAGAATTCATCATACTTCCAGTCACCCATACCACCTTTAAGGATAAATAACCTCTTTTCATCTATACCTTTTGACTTTATATAGTTATAGGCATTTTCTGCACCAGCTTTACCTTTTGGGCATATAATAATCACTGGTATATCGGTACTTTTAAGCCTATCTATAACCGAATCCAGTTTCTTCTTATCGACATCGCTCTTTACAGGGAAAGCATACGTTGGTACAGCGCCAACTATATGCTCCTCATCAAATTCTTTCTTAGGTTGAATATCCAACAAAAAGAGATTTTTTTTGCTTTTTAACCAGTTGTATAGTTCCTCGGGTTTAACATAATTATAATTTGAAAATATACCTCCATTTACTTGTATACAAAAAAGAACCACAAAACATGCCACCAAATTTTTTTTCATGAGTTACTCCCAACTAAATTCTTTTTTACCATTTATAATTCTCTTAATTCTATTTTTCAACTCTTTTCTATCTATTCCCTGAATACCCTCAATCCGTTCGTAATTATTCCTTAAAGGTTTAGATGGGAAAATCGTTATATTATCGCACACTATTAACGCCTCATCTATATCGTGGGTAATATAAATAAACGAAGAATTTATCCCTTTAATAAAGTGCTTAATTATAGACACCAAATTGATCTTTGTTAGATAATCAAGATTACCAAATGGTTCATCCATAATAATCAGATCGGGAACCACAGCTAAAGCCCTCGCTATTTCTACTCTCTTTTTCATACCTTTGCTTAGAAATTTTGTTTTCTTATAGGCATATTCCTTCAAACCCACCATCTCCAAACATTCTAACGATCTTACCTCATCCCTACAAACATATTGAACATTTTTAAGTGCAGATAGATTTTCTATCAATGAATCCGATTGTAAAACGACCCCCACCTTAACAAAATTTCTTATAACATCACCAGCATCAGGGGATATTTTTCCCAATATGATATTCAGTATTGTAGTTTTACCGCAACCACTTTCGCCCAAAATACCCTCAAACTTCCCCTTATGAAAAGCCAGGGTCAAACCATCTATAATATTGTTTTTTTTATCATAACTAAAAGAAATGTTATTTAAATGTGCTATATCCATTTTTTAAACCTGATAACAATTTTCTCCAGTATACTCTGGAAAAAAACACCAGTCAAAACTATCAATATAATATAGCCAATCACCTCATCCATATTAAAACTAACCTTTTTTTCCACCAATTTATACCCCAATCCATTCATGCCAGCAACAAACTCAGCCATCACCATAACCTTAAATGCAAGGGAAAAGGACATATTGAATATCGGTGGAAAGCTTTCTACCAAACTAGGCAAATAAAAATAAAAAACTCTCCTTATAAAAGGTACACGAAATATATCAGAGATCTCTATGACATGTTTATCTGCCTGTTTTAACACTGACATAAAAGCTAAACCCATTGTCGGCACCAAAGATACTATAATTGTCATCATAACTGTGGGTGTCCCTATCCCAATAAAAAGCATAAAAAAAGTAAGAAAGGCTATATTCGGCACTTTCAACATCGTGGAAAATACTACTAATAGACCTTCAGATATGTTTCCCCACTTTTCCGACAGAAGGGCCATCACAAGAGATAGGAATAATGATAAGATATAAGCTAAGATTAACCTATAAAAAGAATAGGCTATAGTCTTTACCAGTTCTATATTCAACATTTTAATGGTCGTATAAAAGGTTTTTAAAGGGGTAGGTATCAAATACTCAGGAGTAAAATAACTACACACCTGCCACAAAATTAAAAAAAATGCTAATAGAAATATCTTTATTTTCATTCATCGTATTCAAATTTAAGCCTACCACTTTTTAATGCTTCTTCAAGGGCTGCATACGGAAAATCTATATTAAAGTACTTCTTAAAATTAGCATTAAATATCTTTACAGTCTCATCTGGATTGCTGTTTATGAATTGAACAGATTTTTTAAGTGCTTCTTTCAATGCTTTGTTTGTGGTTTCATCTTTGCTAAGGTAAGCATTTATAGGGTACCTGTATGATTTATCATAAAGACTTAATACATCGTATACATAAAAAGCTTTATTCATCCCTTTAAGCTTCAAGACCACATTACTTATATGGGGCTCAGGTAGCAAAATAGCATTAAAGTCACCCTTTAAAAAAAGTTGTACAGCGATCTGTAGATCTGTGTAAGTTGGTTCGTTTTTGAGATTTAGTTTTTTAAAGAGTATATCAGGAGAGCCACCTCTAAAAGAAGCTACTATCTTTTTTGATTCAAGGTCGTTTTTATCCTTGATAGGCTCTACAGTAATTATGTGTATCGCTCTACTTATAGTGGAACCTGCGTATAAAAAACCTGTATCTTTAGCAATTCTCTGGGCAGCTTCATAATTTACTGCTATAGCATCAGCTTTAGAAGCCCTGAGGACTCCAATAAGTGCAGACACATCCCCCGTAACGGGCACAAACTCACCAGTAAGATAGCCCTTTTCCAGCATTACAAAAATAGGAATTATATTTGGATTAGCTAAAGATGCTATCTTCATAGAATAAGCTGATGGTAGAAAAGAGATAAAAAGAAAAAGAATCACAAAAATAACTATTTTTTTCATACAACCACCTAAGATAATCCTGGAATAACTTTTTTCATTATAGCCTTAATTTGCTCTTTTGTCAAACTCTTATCATTAACAAGAAGATCTATTACATTTAGCACACATTCGCAATCTATATTCATCTGTTTTGCTACCCAGATTTTTTCTGAGGATGTCTTAGTGGCTCCCTCTTCTTCTAACAACAGCTCTTCGTACAGTTTCTCCCCTGGCCTCAAACCTGTAAACACTATCTGGATATCTTTATAAGGCTCTAAATTGGATAATCTGATCATTTCTTCAGCCAATTTCAATATTTTCACTGGTTCACCCATATCAAGCAGGAATATCTCCCCACCTTTACCCATCCCACCTGCCTGCAAAACCAATTGGACAGCTTCTGGTATCGTCATAAAAAACCTTGTCACTTCTGGATGGGTCACTGTAACTGGACCTCCATTTCTTATCTGTTCCCTAAAAATGGGGATAACCGATCCATTACTACCAAGCACATTCCCAAATCTTACAGTAATAAATTGGGTTTTAGATGACTTTTGTAGTGTCTGTATGTAAAGTTCTGCTAACCTTTTTGTAGCTCCCATTATATTTGATGGATTTACTGCTTTATCTGTAGATATTAAGATAAACTTCTCTACGTCAAATCTATTTGCGAGATCTGCCACTACTTTTGTACCAAAGATATTGTTACTTATAGCTTCATCATAATTTTCTTCCATCATAGGAACATGCTTGTAGGCTGCAGCATGGATAACAATATCTGGTCTATGCTTATTGAAGATACCCTCCATCTTACTCACATTTCTGATATCTGCCACAATTGAACTGAGATTGTAATTCAAAGGATTGGCTTTTAGACTATTTTCAATATAAAAAAGTGGCGTTTCTGCACAGTCTAATATTATAAGATTCTTCGGTGAATATTTAGATACCTGCCTTGTTATTTCACTACCAATACTCCCACCAGCACCTGTAACCAGAATAGTCTTTTCTTTTATATATTCTTCTATCTCAGACAACTTAAGTCTGATTGGAGCTCTGCCCAAAAGATCCTCTATTTGCACTTCTCTAACCCGGCTTACCGAAAGCTTCCCCTCTAAGAGTTCTCCAAATCCTGGAATTATTTTATACCTTGCCTCCGACTCCCTACATTTTTCCAAGATCTTTTGCATCTGATCAGATGTAGCAGATGGGATCGCAATGATCACCTCATCTATCTCATCATCCTTAACGACTACCGGAATATCTTCTATCCTACCGATCACCTGGATACCCTGTATATACGTTTTCAGTTTTGTAGCATCATCATCCACAAACCCTACAACCTCTGCTTGTAATCTTTCATTTTCCCGTATTTCCCTTGCTATCATCTGTCCAGCACTACCAGCACCAACAATCAAAACCCTTTTCTTAGTTAGGTTCTTCCCTAAGAACTTTTCATAGCTTTCTTTGAAGATTCGGGGAGATATCCTGAGTAAAAAGATAAACATTGTAAAAAGAAAGAAGTCTATAATAAAAGCTGATCTGGGCATTTTATAAAATCGATAGACAACATAAAAATATAAAACTATAATAATTGTCGAAAAGATACTTGCCTTTATTATATTTATAGCATCATAGATTGAAACATATCTCCACCAACCCCTGAAAAAATTAAAATACCAAAACACAGCCATTTTGGTAAAGATTATAAAAGGTAGATGTTTGATGAGTTCTTTGTAAAAATCAGACGGAATGCTGAACTCAAATCTTAACAAATAGGATAAAAATATCGAACATCCCGTCAAAAAAGCAAAAACTACTACCGCTATTATTTTTTTTGTATTCATCAAACCTTAATCTACTTTCACCCTAAACGCCCTTGCATGGGGGAAATTGTTATAGATCTCTTCAAAAAGGTTTTTATCATAATTACCCAGCAGGTACATCTGATTAAAATTAGACCTAAACACCTTATCTGAGATTACGTATGATCCTATTATGTTGTTATTTAGCGCTATCAACTGAACATTTATATCCGACATATGAGGGTACTCCTTTAAATGGGCTACCTGACCATTCTTAGAAATAATAAACCTTTTTATAGGCACCTGTTTGTTGATCAGTCCAGTGTCAAGATCTAATATTGCATTTTGACATTGCAATATCTTACCATCAAATCTACTACAGTTTAACTCCTGATAACCCTCCGATTTTGTAACTTTTTTTTCAAAATCCCAGTTTCCAAAAAACGCAAGAGCCCCAAATTTTCCTACCATATCATACGTATAGAGAACAAATATGTTGCTATTTTTAGGTTTACCGGTATAATTCATCAGATCTTCTACAACAGCATTAGCCGATTTATTGTCATCCAGAATCTTGTTTATACCTTTAAACTTAAGATTATCGATGGCACTAATAATTGCATACATCTTTTTCTGATCAGTCTCCACAAAAGCTTTTGCAGAAAAGTAGCTCCTATCAGCACCGTGTGCCCCACCATCGTGATACACTGCAAACTCACCTATATCCATAAGGGCATACCCGAAATCCCACCAGGTAAATACTGGAGAGCCCTTTGGAAGTTTTTCTTTAATATCTAAAAAGCTATTCTGAATCGGTATAGGTATAGATGGTGGTAGTACTAAATTAAATGCCGTAAGGTTATTTGCAGAGATGAAAAAGATAATATATATGAATACCGGCACTGAAATATCTACAATTCTTTCGTTTGCTTTTAAATATTTCACCAAATGATATATAGCCATAAAAACAATATACCCCAATCCGGCCCCTGCAAGGGGTGCAAAAAACATGGAAAACCTATTACCAGAAAAGAATGCTAACATACCAAGTGCCAACAATGGCCAAAGGGGTATCATCTGCTTAAATCTGTGTATGAAAGCTACCAATACGCCTATAATGCCAACAGCTGCTACTTTTGGATTGCCGAGAATCATATTTAAAATCTCCCCATAACTCCTCTTGTTGGATTCAGATATGGTCTCCATGATGTTTGGCCAAGAGATGTTTGCAAGGGTAAGCTCAGTTTTGTGAAAGTATCCGGTCTTAAAAACAAAATCAAAAAGATTACCAAGACCAAGAAGAAAATACCAAGGGTTTGATAAAAGGATATATATCCCCAAGAGAATGACAATATCCTTTACTCTAAATCTATTTACAAAGAGGTATATAACAAACACACCTGCATACACCACAGCAAAACCATAATGTTGATACCACCAGTGCAAAAGAAGCATCGATATACCAGCTAACCCTGTGTACACATACTGTTTCTTTTTATCTTCAGTTTGGGCAACCATCAAAAAAAATAACCCAACAACTATAGGGAAAAACAGCAACAAACTATCAGTATCCACCCTCCCGTTGCAGGATCTGACGTAATAGGCGTAGCTAAAAGTCCCAAATAGCCCACCAGCTATTCCAGCAAGCCCAAGACCTATCCTGTAGAAATATATCGCAAGGGGTATGACAAACATACTTGAGAGTATAGGTATCATGTAGATACCCGCCATATATATATTTCCATTTAAAAACCATTTGGATACTTTTTCTAAAAGAAATACTAACAGCGTTGGCAATGATGGGAAAGGTTCGTTATCTGGATATGATTTTAATGGATCTGTAACGTTGTCACCAAACTTACCATTTCTATATTCCTTAGCAAGCCTTGTCCAGTAATAGGCATCCAAAGTGGTCATTGATATTCTACCATCTTTTGCATAAGTAACCTCTTTTTGTTGATTCCAGATGGAAAGTTGCCAATACCTTTTATAAGTAGATATGCCAAAGGTAACAGCAGTAAAGACTACAAGAATCACAAGTGATATGGAAATCTTTTTCATACTTCCCCCTATCATTTAACTCTATATATCCTCATTATTGGAAAGTTATCATACACTTTTTCGAAATATTTGTCATCATATTTTCCAAAGAAAAACATCTGATTAAAATTTGTTTCAAAAACATCTTTGGGTAACATATAAGAGTAAAAAGTGGTATTACCTTTTCTTACAATCTGGATGATTTTGCCTTCATTAGAAAACTCGTAGGACTTCTCTAAACCATTCTCATTTAAGATATAGATAGAACTAATCTGTTCATCACCGTAATAACCGTTTTTAAGATCTACATTCTCTTGATTACACTTTATACTATCATTGAAGTAATAACAATCAATAAGCTCATAGTCTGAATATATACTGTTTCTTCTATGAAAATCCCACTTTGCGAAAAAATCTATACCATCATACTTATATACCATATCATAGCTCATGACAACCAATACATTTTTCTTCTTTAAAGGTGCATCATACGATTTAGCTTCCATAACTACCCTATCGATATCTAAACCACCTTTCTCCAAGAACATAAACCCTTTATTGTCGAAATAGCTAATGATATTCCTAAGAACCTTTTGATTGTTTGAGGCTAACCCACAAGCGGTAAAATAAGCTCTACCCTTTCCCTGTATCCCACCATCATGAACTGTAGCAAAACCACTGAGATCCTGATATGCATATCCAAAATCCCACCAGGTCCAAGCAACCGGCAATTCCCCAAATCTGCCTTTAAGATCTAACATCGTCCTTTGAATATCCACAGGTATTGAGGGCTTCGGCTCATATTTTATTCCAGAAAAAAAGCTTATAATCACTACTGAACACAACAAAATTAAAATTACAGATACAGTCTTTGAAAAAATCATGGCATAGTGATCAAAGAGCATTAAGATGTTATAAGTTATATGTTTGATCAATGTAAAAAACAGATAGCCCAACCCCGCATATATAAAAGGTGAAAGATACATAGTAAATCTATTCCCAGATTTAAAGGATAAAAGTCCAAGTAAAAGAATTGGAAGAGATGGGATGATATCAACCTTTGCCCTCAAGATCAATATCCCTAATCCTACAAACCCCAAAAGCCCAATATAAGTATTACCTGCTGAATACAAAAGTATAGTTTCCCAATCCAGCTTTTGTGTCTCAGATATAAAATCAGCCATATTAGGCCATGGGATGAGATCATGCATCACTTTACCAGCAAGATATTTGGATCCGTAAACAAAATATATTATATTGTCCAAACTCTTCAAAAAGTGAACAGGGTTTGCAAATACCACATATAAAGAAAGCAGCAAAACAATCTGATATAAAGGTACCCTTTTTAGAATTAAGTAGACAAGGAATACCACACCAAAAATCAACAATAAACCTGGATAATAATACCACCACATATAAAGATAACCTGTCACCCCAAGAAATACTGCCGATATATATCTCCTAAACCCTACTGTTTTAGGTGTCAGATAAATGAGGTAACTTATCATAAAAGGGAAAAAAAGGTTTAAACAATCCGTATCCACCCTACCTAAAAATGTTCTGTAAAAATAGGAATAACCAAAGGTAGTAAGTAAAGTAGCCGCAATAGCAGAAGCAGTAGAAGCAACACTATGGAAGTACAGAAAAACAGGTAATATAAAAAAACTGGATAAGATTATTACAAGGTATATACCACTGTAGTAAACATTATTTACATACCTATTTAGGATATTTATCATGTGAACAAGCAGGGTATTAGCCTCATCTTTTAGTTTATAGGGATGATCCGGATACCCCCTGTATAGATCTGGTTCCTTATCATCCATTATGTTATCAAGAGATTTCGCAAGCCTTATCCAATAATAACCATCTAATGTTGTCAAAGATACTGTATCCCCCACAAAATAATGTTGATTTGATTTTTGCCATTTTAGTAGCTGATAGTACCTAAAACCTGATGATACAACCATCAGCACCAATATCAAGAGTATCGTAAATAAGCCCCTTTTCCTCATTATACTCCCAAGATTCTACTTATTGTTTTAAAGACTATTTTTAAATCTGTTATGAACGAGAAATCATCGATATATACTCTGTAAAGTTCAATCTTTTTTGGTAGCACCTCTTCTATATACCCTTTTTCCACATCATCGTATTTTGCCATTATCTCCTCTTCGTTTCTATATTGAAGTGTCGCATAATCGGTTATACCAGGTTTTATAGAAAGTATGGCTTTATACTCATCGATAAAAAGGGTTACATATTTTTCCACCTCAGGTCTCGGCCCCACTATACTCATATCGCCAATCAGTACGTTAAAAAACTGAGGTAACTCATCCAGCTTCCACTTTCTCAAAAAAGCCCCTACCTTAGTTATTCTCGGATCCCGCTCTGCAGTTACTAATGGACCAACCTTATCAGCATCCTGTATCATGGTTCTAAATTTAAAAAGTTTAAACTTTTTAAAATCTTTACCCACCCTATCTTGCTTGTAAAACACAGGCCCCTTTGAATCCATCTTGATCAAAAGGGTTATAACTAAAAATAAAGGGGATAGCACCACTAAAGCAAACATCGAAAATATTATATCAAAAAGCCTCTTCCCATGCTTTTTATAAAAGCTATTTCCCAATTATTTTTACCTCTTCCTCGAGTACTACACCAAACTTTTCGAAGACTTTTTCTTTTACAAAAGATATAAGTTTCTTTATATCGCTACTGGTGGCATTACCCATATTTATGATAAAATTTGCATGTTTTTCAGATACCTGTGCTCCACCTATGGTATACCCCTTTAAACCGCACTCCTCTATGAGCTTACCCGCATAGGTACCAAACGGTCTTTTAAACACAGAACCACAGGAAGGATATTCCAATGGCTGTTTTTCCGATCTTCGTTTCAAGATATCTTCTCTTATTTCACCCAAAGGTTCTTTTTTCTTATTCAATAAAAATGATACCGAAAGCACTATCTCATCTTTCAATGAGGTTTTTCTGTACTCAAAAGCTATATCATCCCTGTACAGCCTTGCGATAACACCACCTTTTAAAACATCCACAAAAGCAACAGTATCCTTAACCTCACAGTCAAAAGCTCCAGCATTCATAAAGATTGCTCCCCCCACAGTTCCTGGTATACCGGAGAGGTTTTCAAGACCTGATAAGCCATAAGCCACAGTAAAAGCTACCAGATCATCCAAAAGAACACCAGCACCACATAAAACAGTGCATCCATCAAGTACAGTATATCTATTGAGGTTTTTCGTGGAGATAACAATACCATCAAACCCTTCATCGTCAAAAAGCAGGTTTGTTCCTCTACCTATAATAATCTTTTTTAAACCTTGTTTTTCTGAAAAATCCAGCACAAAACGCAGCTCATCACTGCTTTTGGGTGCAGCAAAGAACCTTGCTCTACCACCTGTTCTATAGCTATTGTGTTTTGACAATGGTTCATTTGCTATTATCAGACTATTTAAATCGAGCATGCTTTATAGACTCCCCACAACCACAAGGAGATTTACTTTTGATAGTAGAGATATTTTTTATTATCTCCCTTATATACCTCTCACTCTTTTTCACATTTTCCACAACCTCTGCCGTAGTCAGTATATCCCTACTGATTCCTGCAGCATAGTTCGAAACGATGTTCACAGCAGCATAACATATCCCAAGCTCCCTCGCAAGTGCCGCTTCTGGGCATAACGTCATCCCCACCACATCAAATCCCAACCTATTAAACATCTTTATTTCAGAAGAAGTTTCCAATCTTGGACCATTCGTACATACATAAGTACCTTTACTATGAAACCTACAACCAACCTCCCCTATAATCCTTATCAGTTCACCCCTCAACGATGAACAGAAGGGCTCTGTAAAATCAATATGGAACACATCACCCACGTCAGAATAAGTAGACTCTCTACCATATGTAAAATCCACCAAACCATCCGGAATTAAAAGATCACCCGGTTCCAAAACAGTATTAATACCCCCTACCGCCGAAAAAGCCAGAATAAAATCCACACCAAGTTCATAAAATCCATATATGTTTGCTCTATAGTTTATTTTGTGTGGGGGGTATTGATGATTATCACCATGTCTACCTATGGAATATATCTCATTCTCTGAGGATAGATACCTTTTATAGCTACCAGAAGGGGCACCATATTTCGTCATGACGGGGATAGACTCCACAAAACTAAACCCTTCTTCCACCAACAAGCCTGTACCTGTTATGATACCTATCTTCATACTTTCCTCCAGATTATTTAGGTCTTGGAAGATTCCAATTTCTCCATATTGCCAATAACCGCAGCAAAAATACAAGAAGTATAGAAACAAATAATACTATGGCGTTTTCACCTATTAAGTTGTGCATCAAAAGAAAAGCGATACCACCAAGTAGTGAAGCCGAAGCATAAACCTCCCTTTTAAGCACCAATGGTACTTCACCCTGTAAAACATCCCTAATCATCCCACCAAAAGTCCCAGTCATCACCCCCATAAAAACAGAACCTATAAACCCTATCTGATAATCTATACCCACCTTTACCCCTATTACCGTAAATACTCCAAGCCCTAATGCATCCATAATCAAAAGGGTATTATACCCTTTTTCAACTTTTCTGTAGAAAAAGAAAACAAACACAGCAGATAAAAGTGATAAAAAAATATAATTATAGTCCCTGAAAATAAAAGGGGGTATTCTACCCACAAGTACATCCCTTATCGTTCCCCCACCAACTGCTGTAACCAAACTCAATACAAATATGCCATACAGATCCATCTTTTTTCTTACACCTGCAAGGGCACCACTGATGGCAAAAGCTACTGTCCCAACAAGATCTAAGATATAAAGTAAGTTATTCATAACTTTTCTAAAGTGATACGCCTGTCAAAACTTGACGTCAGTTTCTCATCGTGGGTAACCATTATAAGCGTCACACCTTCCTCTTTTAGTTTATGAAATATCTTCATGATCTCCAATGTATTTGCACCATCCAAATTACCCGTAGGCTCATCTGCCAAGAGTATTTCCGGCTCATTCATTAAAGCTCTTGCTATAGCAACCCTCTGTTGTTCTCCACCTGAGAGCTCTGCCGGATGATGATGATATCTATCTTTTAACCCAACTTTATCAAGAAGAAACTCAGCATGCCTTAGGGCTTTTGCAATCGGAACCCCAGATATCATAGAAGGCATGGCAACATTTTCTATAGCATTAAAATCATTCAATAAATAATGAAACTGAAACACAAACCCCACTTTTTTGTTACGATAGCTATCCAAATCATAACCTTTTTCAAAAATATTATCACCCTTAAAAACAACTGTACCACTATCTGGTCTATCAAGGCCACCTATGATGTGCATTAGAGTTGATTTCCCTGAGCCTGATGGACCAGTGATCACTATCGATTCCCCCTTTTCCACACTTAATGAAAAACCAGAAAGTACATTTATGATGTTATTCAATTTTCTATAAGTTTTTGATAAATAATTTATCTCTAACAATGCCATTATTCATTCCTCAAAGCTTCTATTGGATCCATCTTAGCCCCTTGTTTTGAAGGGTAAAGGGAAGATAGATAGGTAATCATCAAAGCAGCTACCGTTACTAAAGCAAATACCTCTGGCACTATCTCAACGGGTATCTTATCCATAAAATAGACATCCTTAGGTATAGAGATTATCTTATACTTTTTTAAAACAATACAGATTATAAGCGCCAATATATCGCCAAGCAATGTTCCGATCACACCGATAATGAGCCCCTGCTTGATAAAAACCTTTTGAATAAACTTCTCAGAAGCTCCCATTGCTCTTAAAATAGCTATGTCCCGTCTTTTATCTTTAACAGTCATCGTTATCAAACTTATAATATTAAAAGAAGCAACAATAACTATAAGAGTCAACACAACAAACATAGCAGCCTTTTCCAGCTCGAGAGCAGAAAAAAGGTTTTTATTCATACTCAACCAGTCCCTTGCCCAAAAAGGGAAACCGAGCTTTGCTGCAATCTCCTTTGCTATTTTTGATGCGTTATTGAGATCATCCACCTTAACACTAAAACCTGTAACCGTATCCCCTAACTCGAAAAATTTTTGAGCTGATCTTATATCGATAAACGCAAGGCCATTGTTGTAATCGTACATCCCAGAATCAAAAATCGCTACAACGTAAAACTTTTGCATCTTTGGTGTAAAGCCGAAAGGACCTTTTTTCCCAAAAGGGGAAACCATAACCACCTCATCGTTCAACCTCACCCCCAAAGTCATGGCAAGATCTTTGCCAAGTACAATACCAGTTTTGTTATCATATTCAAAGGTTATTTTGTTAAAATCTCCAGCGGTGATAAACTGTTTTATATTTATAGATTCTGCTTCTTTCTCGGGAATCACCCCCCTTAACATCACACCACTGACATTAGTAGGACCAGTCAAGAGCACCTGACTGAATACAAAAGGGGAAACACCTATAACACCCTTAGCACCCCTTATCTTTTTTTCCACCTTCTCCCAGTCTGCAATAACACCTGTATCCACCCTATTGACAATAATATGGGAGTTTGCACCAAGAATCTTCTCTTTTAAGTTATTCTCAAATCCTGTAAAAACATTGGTCACTACTATCAGCGTAGCTACCCCAAGCATTATGCCTATCACTGCAATTGCAGAGATAAAGGAGATGGCTCTTGTTTCCTTTTTTGACTTTATATATCTTAAGGCAATAAAATTTTCTAATTTCATCTTAAATAACTATTCCCACTCTATAGTTGCAGGTGGTTTTGAGCTTATATCATAGACCACCCTGTTTATACCTTTTACTTCATTTATTATCCTATTTGAGATCTTTGCTAAAACGTCATAAGGGATCTTAGCCCAATCTGCTGTCATACCATCAACACTCGTAACAGCTCTAAGTGCCAACACATGTTCATACGTTCTTTCATCACCCATGACACCCACAGACTTCACAGGTAGAAGGACTGAAAAAGCCTGCCAGATATCTCTATACAATCCGGCCTTTTTTATCTCTTCTATAAAGATATGATCCGCTAATCTAAGTAGATCCAATTTTTCCTTAGTCACTTCCCCTAAAACCCTTATAGCCAGCCCAGGGCCAGGGAATGGATGTCTATGGACTATCTCTTCCGGAATTCCAAGTTCCAACCCCACCTTTCTTACCTCATCCTTAAAAAGCTCCCTTAGTGGTTCTATCAATGTAAATTGCATATCCTCAGGTAATCCACCAACATTGTGATGGGTTTTAATGGTTGCCGATGGACCCTTAAAAGACACAGATTCTATAACATCAGGGTAAAGGGTCCCTTGTACCAAGAATTCGAAATCACCTAACTTTTTAGCTTCCTCCTCGAATATTCTTATGAAAAGATTACCTATTATCTTGCGTTTTTTCTCCGGATCCTCTACCCCCTTTAAAGCATCGAGAAACCTTTTTTCAGCATCAACATAAACAAGATTTATCTTAAAGTAATCCCTAAAAGTCTTTTGCACCTGCTCAGCTTCCCTATATCTCAATAAACCATTATTGACAAAAACACAGGTAAGATTATCCCCCACCGCCTCATGGATTAATACCGCAGCCACAGAAGAATCAACTCCCCCACTTAAGGCACATAATACTTTTTTATCCCCCACCAATTTTTTTACCTTTTCTATTTCGGTATGTATAAAATTACCCGGCGTCCAGATCTGTTTACAACCACAAATATCAACAACAAAATTTCTCAACAGCTGATCTCCTTGATCGGTATGTACCACCTCAGGATGAAACTGAATTGCATAAATCGGCTTTGTTTTATGTTTCATGGCAGCTATTGGAGCATTGTCCGTCCACCCTATCACCTCAAATTCAGCAGGTATTTTCTCAAGCTTATCTCCATGACTCATCCAAACCGTTAATCGGTTTCCATGTAGCTCTAAATTTTCGAAAAAAGGATCATTTTTTACATAAAGCTCACTTCTACCATACTCCCTGTGCTTGGCAGGAGCTACAACCCCACCAAAAAAATGACACAAAAGTTGCATACCGTAACAGATACCAAGCACAGGTACATCCATATCAAAAACTCTATTATCACAAACAGGTGCATCTTTATCATAGACAGAAGAAGGTCCACCAGAAAGAATAATACCTTTTGGGGAAAAAGCCTTTATTTTATCATAAGGAACATTGCATGGGTATATCTCACAATAAACCCTCTGCTCCCTTACCCTTCTTGCTATCAACTGTGTATATTGGGAACCAAAGTCAAGTATAAGTATCTTTTCAGCATGTATATCCATAAAGAGCCACCTATGTAGTAATCCAGTAGTTTGGTGCTTCCTTGGTAATAATCACATCATGAACATGGCTCTCCCTGAGCCCTGCATTGGTGATCCTGACAAACTTTGCATTCTTCATAAGCTCTTCTATTGTAGAGCAACCTGTATAACCCATCCCAGATTTTAAACCACCTACAAGCTGATAAATTGTATGGCTCAAATCCCCTTTGTAATGGACACGACCCTCAATCCCTTCTGGGACGAATTTACTTTCCATTTCAGTTTCACCTTGAAAATATCTATCTTTGCTGCCCTTTTTCATGGCGCCCACAGAACCCATACCCCTGTACACCTTGTAACTTCTCCCCTGATAAAGCTCAATCTCTCCGGGGGACTCGGTGGTACCTGCCAATAATGACCCTATCATAACAGAATGAGCACCAGCAGCAATAGCTTTTACAATATCTCCAGAATACTTAATACCGCCATCTGCTATAATGGTTACCCCTACTTTTTCTGCTGCTTCAGCACAATCCATAATGGCAGTAATCTGTGGAACCCCAACACCAGCCACAACCCTCGTGGTACATATCGATCCTGGCCCTATACCTACCTTTACACAATCTGCACCAGCTTTAGCAAGATCTATAACAGCCTCCCCAGTTGCCACATTACCTGCAACTATCTGAAGTTCTGGGTAGTTTGATCTTATCATCTCTACCGTTTCTATGACCTTTTTAGAGTGACCATGGGCAGTGTCCACAACAATAACATCCACACCCTTTTCCACCAATGCAGCAACCCTGTCTTTTGTGTCAGGGCCGGTACCCACGGCTGCACCCACCATAAGCCTACCCAATTTGTCTTTTGTGGCATAGGGGTATTTAAGCTTCTTATTGATATCCTTTATGGTAATAAGCCCTTTTAGGTTGTAGTTATCATCCACAACGAGGAGTTTTTCAATACGATGTTTTTGCAAATGCTTTTTAGCCTCCTCCAAACAGGTACCAACAGGAACTGTTACCAGATTTTCTTTGGTCATATAATTATCTATGGGTTCGTTATACTTATCCACAAACCTGAGGTCTCTATTGGTGAGAATACCAACCAACCTGTTATTCCTGGTCACAGGGATTCCAGATATTTTATATTTTGCCATAAGTTTTAAAGCATCTTCAACAGTACTACCTGCCTCTATAGTTATAGGATCCACAATCATACCACTCTCAGATCTTTTTACCTTATCCACTTCTTCAGCCTGTTCTTCTATACTCATATTTTTATGGATAAACCCTATACCACCCTCTTGGGCCATAGCAATTGCCATCTTCGCCTCAGTAACCGTATCCATCGCAGCACTAACAATTGGGATATTTAGGGTTATTTTTTTTGTTAGCAATGTCTTTGTACTAACCTCGTGGGGTAAAACACTACTCTTAGCTGGAATCAATAACACATCATCAAATGTTAGAGCTTCTTTAACAATTTTACTCATCAAAAGACTCCTAAATAGTATTTGGCTATCTAATACTATTATCAAATTTCAGAAATAAATGCAATAGTTTGTGTCCCTACAAAAAAATTCATTTATTAAACAAAATTATTCCAACTTGATATTTTTATTACTAATGGTATAATTCGAAAAAAATGGGAGGCATTTTTTTATGAGTAGGTTTAAATTCAACATAGGTCTTAAATTCAAAATCCTTTTTCCCGTCTTAACGGGTATTATACTTCTTTTAGCCATCAACATTTACAGCAGATTCAAAAGTTTTAACGAAACCCTTATTAAGAATGTAAACACTGAGATAAGTGGAATAAACAAAACCTTTAACGGTCTGGTAGATGAAAACCTGAATGCGCTAAAAAAAGCAGTTGAACTCGTAGCATCCAATCAGGAATACGCAAAATATGCTGCAGAAGGTAATAGGGAGGCCCTTTTAAAAGTTTTAGGTAATTACTACAAAAATATAAAACAAGATATTAGACAGTTCCAATTTCACACAAAAGATGCCAAAACTATTTTAAGATTCCATAAACCTGAACATTTTGGCGACGATTTAAGTTCATTTCGAAAAACTGTTGTAAAAGCAAACCATATAAAGGCACCAGTTTTAGGCTTGGAAGTGGGTGTAGGGGGACCAGGTCTTCGAGTTGTGTATCCTGTTTTTTATAACGGTGAACATGTAGGTAGCGTAGAATTTGGGGGTGAAATCGATTCCATCTTAGAAAAGATACAAAAGCATTACGCCATAGACTATGCAGTGGGGATTAAAGAAGATGCTTTTGTAAAAGCAAAACGCAAAGATTCCGACAAGGATATCAAAAAGTCCGGTATAGTTTATTACACATACAGAGGTGAACTAATCAAAGATATATTAAACGCCTACGTTTCAGACAATTTTTATACCATAAAAGGATCAAAGTTTTATATAGCCAAGATTGCCCTTAAAGACTTTTCCGGTGAAGATATAGGCCATATTCTTGTTGCTAAAAATTATACCCAATATATAAATGAAGCTTTAGCTCAATTTTACACCTCAATTACCATCATGATCCTTTTGGGGATTTTGATTATAGTTGCATTGCTTATATCGGTACATACAATAATAAAAACCATAAAAAATTTCCACGAAATTGCAAGAGAATTAGCTCAAGGTGAAGGAGATTTCTCAAAAAGAATCCCCCAAAAATATGCCGACTTTACTAAAGTAACAGGTATAAAAGATGAAAATATTTTAAACAAGTTATCAAATAAACCTTGCTGGGTCAGTATAGGAGATTTTGCTGTCGAAAGGATCTGCCCATTGCTCAAAGATGGCAAAGTATCTTGCTGTGAAGATTGTAGGATGTTTAACGCCCATTGTTCAGACGAAGTCTGCCAAATGACTACCTGGTTTAATATCTTTTTAGAAACAACAGAAAGAAGTTTTCTTAATATTATGAAAAAAATAACTGGGGTTGTTGAGTCCGCACCTATAATGTGGCAATCTGTTTATAGAGTGACAGAGGCAAATGATAAAAACACCGAAATGGCAATACAAACCGCCACCGCTGGAGAAGAGATGTCCAGCACCATACATGAGATATCAAACGGTGTTGATGAAATGACCAATAAATCCAACAAAACCCAAAACCTCGCCCTTGAGGGTAGCAGCCTGGTAGCTGAATCCACTACGTACTCAGATGAAGTACAAAATGCCATTACAAAGTTAAAGGATAACATAAAAGAGTTGATTAATAACGCCAATAAGATAGGTGCCGTGGTAGGGGTCATAAATGATATATCCGAACAAACCAACCTATTGGCACTAAATGCAGCTATTGAAGCAGCAAGAGCAGGTGAGCATGGTAGAGGTTTTGCTGTTGTTGCAGATGAGGTGAGAAAACTTGCCGAAAAAACACAAAAATCCACCAAAGAGATAGAACACATGATCCGGGAGATGCAGTTTAAGGTCAAGAATGTAGGTAAAGATGTGGAAAACTCATCTGCCTCAGTACAAAAACAGTACGAAATCGCCCAAAAAACCCAGGATGGTTTCAACGTAATATTGTCATCTATTGAAGAACTTAATCACACCATAATATCCATCTCAAAAGCATTAGAGGAACAAACCAAAGCCACATCAGAAATAGCCCAAAGTATGACCACAATCTCCGAATCATCATCCCACACTAAAACTATTATGTCCGATCTAACTGGAAAGATCCAAACACTACTTTCTGAAGCCTCCAATGTCGTCTCCATGTTAAATTCTTACAAATACAGTGCAAAAGGGGTTGCATTTATAAAGGCAAAATTAGCCCATATCGAATTTATGAATAGGCTTTATGATGCTATTGTATTTAGAAAAACTTACGAAGTAGTTGATCATAGACATTGTAATTTTGGTATGTTTTACTACTCCGATGGTATTAAGGAATTTGGCCATGACTACGATTTTAAAGCGATAGAACCATACCATATCAAAGTTCATGAACTCGGTAGAAAAGCTATGGAATGTATAAAGACAGGTCGGTTTGACCTTGCTTTTGAAACGATGAAGGAGATGGAGCAACCTTTACAAACCTTAAAGAAACATTTAGACAACCTAATCAACAGGTATATGTAATCATGATCGGGTGGGGTATCAAGCTCCACCCCAATTTTATCAAACTAAGTTGTAAAAGCATTTTCGATATGTTCAATTTGGTCACTATCTATGGATATTACATCAAATCTACAAAGATACTCACCTTTTTGAGCCATCATGAAATACTCGGCAGTTTTAATGATCTTTTCAATCTTTTTCTGAGAAACAGCTTCATACCCTTTGCCAAATCTATAAGATCCCCTTTTTTTTACCTCAACAAACACAATAATATTGCCTTTTTGGGCAATAATATCGATTTCACCAAACCTACACCTAAAATTTCGATGCAATATTTTAAACCCCTTATCCTCAAGATAGGTACATGCAGTATCCTCACCCTCTTGCCCGATGGTCTTTTGTCTCATAAAATCCCTTTTAAGAAAGACTTCCTATGTAGAGGCGTTATACCGTATCTTTTAATGGACTCCACATGGTATTTAGTGCCATAACCTTTGTTATCATACCAACCGTATGCTGGGAAAAGATAATGCATCCTCTTCATCATTCTGTCTCTTGTCACCTTTGCTATTATAGAGGCTGCAGCCACTTCTATAAACTTATCCTCAGCCTTTAAATGTACTTCTAAAGGGGCCTCGATATTTTTTAATTTCACAGCATCTATAACTATTTTGTCATAGGAGACATTAATCTTAGAAAGAGCAATGTGCATCGCCTGTTTGGTAGCGTTTAATATATTTAGCGTATCCACCATACTGGAGCAAACGACACCTATACCAATCGAAAGGGCATTTTCGGATATTAGCTGATAGATAAGGTCCCTTTCTTTCTCCTTTAATTTTTTGGAATCGATGATCCGTCTATCGTAAAAAGACCCCTTCAAAACGACAGCTGCTGCCACCACAGGGCCAGCTAAACATCCTCTGCCAACCTCATCAATGCCAACGTATCTCAAATATTCAAACCTTTCTTTTCTATAGTTTTGCTCAAGATCCAATCACTTAGCTCAGATAGACCTTCCCCAGTATAGCAGGAAGTTCTAAAAAATATGAGGTTGTTATTAACACCTTTGGCAAAGTTGATACATCTATCCACATCAAAGTTTAGATAAGGTACCAAATCGATTTTATTCAAAACAAAAACATCCGAAACCCTCATCATGCTTGGATACTTGATAGGCTTATCTTCCCCTTCCGTTGCGGCAACTATTACTATCTTTATATCTTCCCCAAGGTAAAAAGATGAGGGGCACACCAAGTTACCAACATTTTCAATAATCAAAAGGTCTAACTTTTCAAGATCCAATTTATTAACAACCTCTTCTATCCATGCCGCTTCGAGATGGCACGCCCCATTCGTGGTTATCTGATGGGCTGGAACCCCTGTTTTTCTGATCCTCTGGGCATCATTTTCAGTCTGCAAATCCCCTTCAATAACAAAGATGTTAAGCTTCTCCTTAAGAACTGGAAGTATCTTTTCAAGTATAGAAGTCTTACCACTACCGGGGGAAGAAACAATATTGATAACAAACACCCCTTTTTCCTTAAAAAGCGCCTTAAGTTGTTCAGCTATTTTTGCATTTTTAGATAGTATCCCTTCTTTGATATCAATCTTATTAGACATAATTTAAACTCCTGATAAATAGTCAGTCTACTTCAATATCAGCTATGGCAAGCTCTTCTCCACTTATTATTTCAACATTTATAGAATTACACTTTTTACAAACAAAATAGTACTCCTCATACTCACCTTCATCACCACAGTCAAGACACCTCCCCTTAATCGCTACCACTTGCACATTTAGAGTAGCATCATTTGCAATGGTGTCTTGTTTTAAAACATCAAAAGCAGTTATTAACGATTCTTTCTCTATCGACGCAAGTTTTCCAATCAAGACGTTCACTGCTGTAACCTTTTTTGCATTGTTTTTCAAAGCGGTATCCACAACAATATCAAGAATGCTTTGGGCAATACTTGCCTCATGCATATCAGCCTCTGATAAGCCTCATAATATCATTATAAAAAGCAAATACCATCAGAGCTATGAGTAAACTCATCCCTACCCGCATAGCCAGTGCTTTAGCTTTTTCACTTAGGGGTCTCCTTATGATGGCCTCAATGGTATAGATCATCAAATGCCCTCCATCCAATACAGGAACAGGTAAAAGGTTTAAAATAGCAAGATTTATACTGATCACAGCAACAAAAGTCATCAATGGCACAAACCCAAAACTTGCAGCATCCTTTGTCATCTGAAAGATCATAATAGGGCCACCGATATTGTCAGAGGGAACAATCCTCTGAATCATCTTTATTATACCAACTACCGTAAGATATACTATTTCATAACATTTCTCATTGGCTTTAACAAAAGCATCATAGAATCCAAAAGATTGTTTGAAAGTATCTCCAGAGGGACGAATGCCCAACAAACCAACATTTATCTCTTCACCAAAAATATTCTTTGACTTAGAATTGACTGGAGTGACCTGTTTAATAAGAATCTGATCGCCTCTTTTAATTTCAATAATCAACCTCTTGTCTGCACTCTCTTTGATTATTTTAGCCATTTCATCCCACGATGTTATGGTAACATCGTTGATCTTAATAATCTGATCACCTTTTGTTATCCCCACTGCAGCAGCTGGCATACCAGGCTGCACCTCACCGATGATAGGTTTCAACGAAGGGATACCCACCATATAAACTATTAAAAACAACAAAACAGCAAACAAATAATTAAAAAATGGTCCAGCAAAAACAATAAGGCTTTTCTGATACAGCTTCTTGTTACTAAAAGCCCTCTCTTTTAGCTCATGTCTAATATCCTCATCCAAATGTTCCCCATACATTTTTACGTATCCACCCAAAGGAACAGCAGAAATAAGATATTCCGTTTCACCAATTTTTTTACCAAACACCTTAGGCCCAAAACCTATCGAAAATCTTTCCACATAAACACCAAAAAGTTTGGCAAAGATAAAATGTCCCAATTCGTGTATAAATATAAGTATTCCAAATGCTATTATTGCAATTATCGCTGTCATCGACTCTCCCACTTATAGCTTGTGTACAATTTCCTTAGCTGCTTCCCTTGATAAAATATCTAATTCAAAGATTTCGTCAATCTCTAAAATATCTTTTTCTGTAAACCTGGACAATGTCTCATGAATAACATCATAAATATTACTAAAACCGATTTTATCTTTCAAAAAAGCATCCACAGCCACTTCATTTGCTGCATTCATAACTATCATAAGGCTGTTTTTGTTGATATTTAAAATGTTTATAGCAAGTTCTAAGCATCTATATTTTCTGTAATCTACCTTTAGAAAAGTTAGACTACTAAATTTTTGAAAATCTATACCTTTTACTCCCGATTCTATTCTATGGGGATACCCTAAGGCAAAAGATATTGGCGTTCTCATATCTGGATTACCCATTTGGGCTAAATATGATCCATCAACAAACATAACCATAGAATGGATTATACTTTGTGGATGGATAATAACATCCAGTTGATGAGGCGAAAGATCAAATAGATACTTTGCTTCAATTAATTCAAGCCCTTTGTTCATCATAGTAGCAGAATCGATGGTGATCTTTGCCCCCATACTCCAGTTTGGATGCCTAAGGGCCTCCTCCTTACGTACATACTCTATTGAATCGTAGGGTCTATTCCTAAAAGGCCCTCCAGATGCTGTAAGTATAACTTTCTCAACCTTGCTTTTATCTTGCCCCATCAAACATTGAAATATAGCTGAGTGCTCGCTATCCACAGGGATAATCTCCGAACCTGTAGCTTTAGCTGTTCTTGTAATAATATCTCCAGCAACTACAATCGACTCCTTGTTTGCAAGTGCTACCCTTAACCCCCTTTTTACAGCTTCCAGAGCTGGTAATACCCCGGAAAAACCGGTAGTAGCTATCAAAACTATATCTAAATCCTCTTCTTTTATGATCTTTATAAGGTTATCTACACCACATAAAAATCTGCACTGCACATACGGATGAGATACAGGGTTGGTCATTGAGATAGCATAATTGGGCTCAAACTCCTCAACCTGCTTCATTAGAAGGTCTGTATTAAAATTACATGTTAAAAAGACAACTTTGAAACCCTTCCTATGCCTTCTTATGACATCAAGCGCCTGAGTGCCGATAGAACCGGTAGAGCCAACTATACCTATCTTTTTCATAGACCTAAAGAACTGACATAAAAATACAACACAGGTGCCCCAAACAGCAGAGCATCTACCCTGTCCAACATTCCACCATGTCCAGGGAAGATATTCCCTGAATCCTTTACCCCAGCTTTTCTCTTAAACATAGATTCTGTAAGATCCCCAAGAACACCAGAAAATACCACTAACACAGTCGATACAATAACGTGTAAAAAATCTATATTCATAAAAAGATACGAATAGACAACTCCACCTGCTACCCCCCCTATCAGACCTGCTACAAACCCTTCTAAACTTTTTTTAGGACTTATAAGCTCATAAAGCCTTCTCTTACCAAACCTTATCCCAAAAAAATAAGCAAAGGTATCACTGGAAAATATGATGATGAAAAGATAAAAAATATAGTGATAGTTTATATTTCTAAGTAACATAATAAATGAGAAAAAAAAGGGTACATAAAAGATATTTAAAAATGTTATTCCCACTGTAGTAAACGTGGATTCAAGGGGTTGATTACCCAACAGTTTGATACACAAGGATGCAAACGACACCATAAACACTGTGAGTAAAAAAAGCTTAAAATCATTCAAATAAAACCCAAAAGGGATCAAAAAAGCCCCCAAGAAGGTGGGGATTTTAAGATACTTTCCCCCTGCAATTTCTATAAGCTTTGAAAATTCATACGTGGCAATAAATACGAATACCAACAGTAAAACAAAAAACCAAAAATGATTCAGATAAACAACAGCTAACACCAATGGAGGGATGAGAATTAATGCAGTGATGATTCTTTTTATCTTTTCACTGATTAGGAAGCTGCTCATCAGTCTTACCGAATCGCCTTATCCTTTTGTTATACTCTGACAATGCCAACTCAAAATCCTGTTCATTAAAATCAGGCCATAATGTCTTAGTGAAATACAGTTCACTGTAGGCAATGCGCCAGAGCATAAAATTGCTTATCCTAATCTCACCACTTGTTCTTATCAAAAGATCTACATCGGGAATGTCTGGGTTATATAGATATTGATGGAATCTTTCCGGAATATCCTTTTCATCCAGAAGACCATCTTTTATATCCTTAGCCAAGCTAACTACCGCTTTTATGATCTCATCCCTCCCACCATAATTAAGGGCCAAGTTTAGTACCATCCCCTTATTAAGGGCGGATCTTTCCATGAGGTAACAAAGCTTTAACCTCGTATTCTCCCTTATTCTACTTATATCCCCCGAAACTTTGAAAACAATATCCTGTTCTAAAATTGTCACCATCTCTGACTCTAAATACTCATCCAGTAGGTTCATCAAAGTAGAAACCTCTTCCTCGGGCCTAAGCCAGTTTTCAGTGGAAAAGGCAAACAGACTGAGATATTTAATACCCCTTCTGGCTGCGTATTCAACTATTTTCTTTACCGTTTTTACACCTTCTCTGTGCCCCATAACCCTGGGCATAAGCCGCTTTTTTGCCCATCTACCGTTTCCATCCATTATAATCCCCACATGGTTGGGGATCTTTATTTGAGTTGTCTTCATTATATTTCCATAATCTCTCTCTCTTTCTTCTCGGTAACCTCATCGATTTTTTTTATATAGTCATCTGTCAGTTTCTGGATCTGATCGGATCCTTTTTTATTGTCATCCTCGGAGATCTGCTTATCTTTTTCCATCTTCTTCAACTTCTCTATAGCATCCCTTCTCTCATTCCTAATGGCAACCTTTGCCTCTTCGGCAAGCTTTTTAACAAGCTTGACCAACTCTTTCCTCCGCTCCTCAGT
The DNA here is from genome assembly GCA_026415135.1 of Calditerrivibrio sp. Classification (NCBI taxonomy): domain Bacteria; kingdom Pseudomonadati; phylum Deferribacterota; class Deferribacteres; order Deferribacterales; family Calditerrivibrionaceae; genus Calditerrivibrio; species Calditerrivibrio sp. The sequence continues at coordinate 46,938 of JAOAHS010000028.1, forward strand.
AAGTGGTGGAATAGGGACCCTTATAACTCTACCGTCATTTGACGGAGTAAGCCCCAAATTGGAAGAGAGGATCGCCTTTTCAATATTTTTAATCATATTGGGTTCCCAAGGTTGAATAGTAATCATTCTTGCTTCTGCATTGAGGGTTGCCACTTGAGATAAAGGGGTAGGTGTACCATAATAATCAACTTTAACATTGTCAAAAAGGGAAACAGAAGCTCTACCTGTACGTACAGATTTTAGCTCAGCTCTGTAATGCTCCAGCGTTTTCTCCATTTTTTCTTTAGTTTTACTATACACATCATTTATCATATCTATCCCTCCACTATTGTACCTATTTTTTCACCTAAAAGGATCCTTTTGAGATTACCTTTACCGTATAGATCAAAAACTATTATAGGAATTTTGTTATCCATACACATCGAGATAGCAGTAGAATCCATAACCTTGAGATTTTTATTTAGCACATCCAGATAGGATATGGTGTCAAACTTCCTTGCACTACTATCTTTTTTAGGATCAGCAGTGTACACCCCATCCACCTTTGTAGCTTTTAAAACCACGTCTGCGTTTATTTCAGAAGCCCTCAACGTAGCAGTAGTATCTGTGGTAAAATATGGGTTCCCTGTACCTGCACCAAAGATTACCACTCTACCCTTTTCCAGGTGCCTCATAGCTCTTCGTCTTATATAGGGTTCTGCAATCTGTCTCATCTCAATGGATGTCTGAACCCTTGTAGGAACACCTATATTCTCCAATGCATTTTGTAGTGCAAGGGAGTTTATCACCGTAGCCAACATCCCCATATAATCAGCCGAAACCCTGTCCATATCCTTTGCTGATTCGGAAACACCCCTAAATATGTTCCCACCACCCACCACAATGCCTATACTTACCCCCATATCATAAGCCTCTTTTATCTCAGAAGCAATAAACTTTACCACATCTCCATCGATTCCATAATTCTGATTACCCATTAGGGCCTCACCACTTAATTTTAGCAAAATTCTTTTGTATTTAGGCATCATTTTTTCTACTCCTTCTTAGGCCTGTTCTCTTCCAATCTATGTTCAAATGTCCATGATTTCCGTGTCAGGGGTAAAAATACTTGAGAATTATACTTTAGGCTTACTTTTATATGTTTTTCAAAATCCTCTATCGTTATATTATCCATCGTTAAATCTATGGAAAGATCGGTCGCCTCTTTTATAAGCTGTTCTTTTATTTTATCATAAGAGAAATCCTTATCATTTGTTATAATCTTCTTCGCTGCTGCTTCGTAGATCTTAAACTTTACAAACGGTAAAGAAAAGACCATCACAGTGTAAATCAAATATCCGCCGATAAACAGTTTTAAAGCTATTCTTAACAAGCCCATATAACTTATCTATCTTATTATCTAATTATTTTCAATAGTCTATTTAATCTCAGTTCGAATTTGTCGCCAAAACTCCAAGACCAGTAAATGATAAGGGCTTTACCTTTTATAGCTTTCTCCGGAACAAAACCCCAAAATCTGCTATCAAAACTTGCATCCCTGTTATCACCCATAACAAAATAGTAACCATCAGGTACAGTAATTTCATCAAAATTATCCCTATTGTTCATGTAAGATGGGAATAACATATCGGATTCATATCTCACATAAGGTTCACTGATCGGCTGACCATTTAAAAATACCCTTTTGTTTACCATTTTTATCCTATCACCTGGAATAGCAATCACTCTCTTAATAAAGTCCTTTTCAGGCTCCAATGGGTACTCAAAAACAATTATATCCCCTCTTTTAGGTTTACTAAATATATAAGCGGCCTTGTTAACCAAAAGATGGTCCCCTATCAGAAGAGTATCCAGCATAGAACCAGAAGGTATTTTGTAGGCCTGAAGCAAAAAGGCCCTAATGATCATAGCAACGACAAAAGCCACCACAATGGAGTCAATGGTATCTTTTAGCTTATTTTTTTTGGGTGTTGTCTCTGTATCTATCTTTGGTTCTTGTTGTTCCATCCTTCACACTCTCCGGTATTTAGTCTTCGTTTATTTTAAGTACTGCCAAAAAAGCCTCCTGGGGGATCTCCACTTTACCCACCATCTTCATCCTCTTTTTGCCCTCTTTTTGCCTTTCCAAAAGTTTCTTTTTACGAGTGATATCTCCACCATAACATTTTGCGGTAACATTTTTTCTGAAAGCTTTAACCGTAGAACGGGCAATGATCTTATTCCCCAACGCTGCCTGTATAGCCACTTCAAACATCTGTCTTGGTATCACCTCTTTCATCTTCTCCACAAGATCCCTACCCTTATAGTAGGCCTGATCCCTATGGACAATGATACTTAGAGCATCCACAGGTTCACCATTTATAAGGATATCCATCTTAACCATATCGGCTTGTTTATAGCCAGCATGTTCATAATCAAACGAAGCATAACCTTTTGTTATCGATTTTAGTTTATCGTAAAAATCTAAAACAATTTCACACAAAGGAACTTCATACTCCAATATAACCCTTGTGGATGTCATATAGTGCATATTTTTTTGAAAACCACGCCTTGCCTGCAAAAGCTGAATAACATTGCCAACATACTCATTAGGAACTATTATTGTAGCTTTTATGATCGGCTCTTCAATATAATCTATCTCATTAGGGCATGGAAACTTAACCGGATTATCCACCTCCACAACCGTCCCATCCGTCTTATAGACCTTATAAATAACCATCGGAGCTGTGGTAATAAGATTGAGATCAAACTCCCTTTCTAATCTTTCCTGTATAATCTCCATGTGTAGCAGACCTAAAAAACCACACCTAAATCCAAACCCTAAAGCTGCAGAATTTTCCGGTTCGTATGTAAAGGAGCTATCATTTAAAGAAAGCTTTTCTAAAGCATCTCTTAGATCATCAAAGTCCTGCGTATCCACTGGATAAAAACCACAAAACACCACCGGTTTTACATTCTTAAAACCAGGGAAAGGCTCAGATGTTCTATTTTTAGGATTTGTAAGAGTATCTCCGATCCTTACATCTTTGAGTTCCTTGATACCAGCGATGACAAACCCCACTTCCCCAGCTGTAAGTGACTCCACATTTTTTGCCAAAGGTGTAAAAACCCCCACCTTGTCCACCTGATACTCTTTATCATTGGACATAAAACAGAAGGTATCCCCCACCTTTAGCTCACCATCTATCATCCTCACCAGTATTATAACACCCTGGTAGGAATCGTACCAGGAATCAAAAACCATAGCCTTTAGGGGCTTTTCTATATCCCCTTTTGGATGGGGTATAAGCTTCACCACAGACTCGAGGATCTCTTTTATACCTATACCCTCTTTCGCGCTGGCCGGTATTGCATGGGAAGCATCTATACCTATAACATCTTCTATCTCCTTCTTCACCCTCTCCACATCTGCACTAGGCAGATCTATCTTATTTATAACAGGGATAAGTTCTAAATTTTGTTCTATAGCCAAATAAACATTTGCTATCGTCTGGGCCTCTACCCCCTGGGAAGCATCAACAACCAAAAGAGCACCCTCGCAGGCAGCCAAACTTCTGGATACCTCATAGGTAAAGTCCACATGCCCTGGAGTATCTATAAGGTTTAACTGATATAGGTGACCATCATCCGCCTGATAATTAAGGCGCACCGTTTGGGCCTTTATCGTTATCCCCCTTTCCCTTTCTATCTCCATCGAATCCAACAACTGATCCTTCATAAGCCTTTTATCGATGGCGCCAGTATACTCAATGAGTCTATCAGCTAAAGTTGATTTACCGTGATCTATATGAGCTATAATGCTAAAATTCCTTATGAATCTTTTATCCATCAAGCCTACCCACAGATGTGTAGTTAAATCCCAACGATTTCATCTTCTTTGGATCGTAAATATTCCTTAGATCAGCAAGGTTTGGTTGTTTCATCATCGATTTTATCTTCTCCATATCGAGTTTTCTAAATTGATTCCATTCGGTGACGATAACCAAACAATCCACTGCATCACATGCCTCATATTCACCATTACAATACTCTATTGTATCGCCAAAATATCCTCTTGCATGTTTCATAGCCTCAGGGTCAAAAGCTTTTATCTTTGCCCCTAGTTTTAAAAGCTCATTTATAATCGTTATAGATGGTGATTCCCTCATATCATCAGTGTTTGGCTTAAAAGACAGCCCCAGTATTCCAAAAGTAAGCCCCTTTAGAACATCGTCTTTTTTTTCTAAGCCCAGAAGTTTGAGTATCTTGTCTATCATCCTTAGTTTTTGTTCTTCATTTACTTTTACCACAGTATCCACGATCTGAAAATTATAACCCACACTTTTTGCAATATATGATAAGGCCCTCGTATCCTTTGGAAAACATGAACCACCATAGCCTGGACCCGGATGTAAAAATTTTGGTCCAATTCTTCCATCCATACCCATAGCTTTTGCAACTTTGTGAACATCAGCACCCACCAACTCGCAAAGATTTGCCACTTCATTTATAAAGGTAACCTTAAGGGCTAAAAAGGCGTTGGAGGCATATTTTATCATCTCTGCGGTCTCTATGTTTGTTATCACGAAGGGGGCCTCATTCAGATAATGGGCACTGTAGACATCCTTCATAATAGCTATGGCTTCTTCACTCTCAGCACCGATCACTATCCTGTCAGGTCTCAAAAAATCGTTTACCGCTGCCCCTTCCCTCAGGAACTCTGGGTTGCTCACCACATCGAATCGAGTATTTTCACCAGCTATCGACTTAATAATCTTTTTAACCCTTTGACCAGTTCCTACAGGAACTGTGCTTTTGTTTACGATCACTTTATATCCATTGAGATTAGTGGCTATATCTTTAGCAGCCTGATCCACATAGCTTAGATCGGCACTTCCATCCTCTTTAGATGGTGTACCTACGGCTATAAAAATTACAAGATTGTTCCTAACAGCCTCTTTTGTATCGGTGGTAAAAAATAGCCTACCCTCTTTTATGTTTTTTGCTACGATATCATCCAGACCGGGCTCATATATGGGGATCTGCCCCTGCTTTAACCTTTCTATCTTTTTCTCATCTATATCAACACATGTGACAAACATCCCAAATTCTGCAAGACATGCCCCCGTCACAAGCCCAACATAACCTGTCCCTATGACTGCTATCCTCATTTTTTCACCTCATGAACAAACTTTTTATTATTACATTTAATTTCATAATTATGCAAGATTTTTTGGCTCTTTTTCCACGTTTACTAAATTGCTATGAGATTAAGATGAATGTTTCTTCTGCTTCTTTTGCTCTTCTCTGAAAAGCTTTGCAAAATTTTCTATATCTTTCAAATACTTAAACTCATATTGATCCTGAAACTTTTCAGCGGGCTTTAATCCCATAATAACTTCATACAAATCATTGTCGTATATATTCTCCAAAAAAAAGTTAAGGCTATCCAGCTCATCCACAGTATAGTGTCTTGGCACATACTCCTTGGCAAACCTTTGCAAAACAATCTCATTTTCCAACATAGCCCTTCTGGCACATAAAAAAACGGTTTTTTTATATCGAGGATCCTGAAGCATTTTACCTCCTACAACTCATTCTACAGTAACACTCTTTGCAAGATTTCTCGGTTGATCCACATCAAGACCCAATAATGTAGCACAATGATACGCAAAAAACTGAGTAACAACTGCATTAGGGAAAACAGATGTCTCTTCTATTGTTTTTGGCACAAAGATAACATGATCAGCTTTTCTTCTGATCTCTTCATCCCCCTCTGTAGCAATTGCTATGACCATCCCATCCCTTGCCTTTACCTCTTCTATGTTGGAAAGGGTCTTTTCATAGATATTTGAATCTGTAGCGATAAAAAAAACAGGCATATTTTTATCGATCAGAGCTATGGGTCCATGTTTCATCTCACCTGCGGGGTAACCCTCTGCATGGATATAGGATATCTCCTTTAGTTTCAACGCCCCTTCCAACGCTATGGGATAGTTTATATTCCTCCCCAAATATAAAAAATTTTTAGCATTTTTATAGATCTTAGATAAACTTTCTATATAGGTATCTTGGGATAGTACAGCAGATACTATCTCAGGGACCTCAATGAGTGCCTGCAAATACCTAAGTCTTTCTTCGGCACCTAATGTTCCTCTAACTTGCGACAGATATAATCCCAACAGATAAAGAGTTGCAAGCTGGGTAGTAAAAGCTTTTGTAGAAGCCACACCGATCTCTGGCCCAGCGTGGGTATATATCGTACCATGTGCCTCCCTTGTAATTGAGGATCCTATGACATTACAGATGGCAACCACCTTAGCTCCCAACTGTTTTGCCATTTTCAAGGCTGCCAAAGTATCAGCTGTTTCACCAGATTGGGAGATAGGTATAAAAAGAATCCTGTCATCTATAACCGGAGTTCTATATCTATACTCGGATGCTATATCCACTTCAACAGGTATTCGAGAAAACTTTTCTATCAAAAACTTACCCACAAGCCCTGCATGCCAGCTCGTGCCACAGGCAACTATATGAATCCTTTCAATACCCTTTAAAGAATCTTTTAACTCCTCCAGTTCGTGGAGTGCCACCTCGCCCCTTTCAAGGGAATACTTACCCCTTATGGTATCGGTAATAGCCCGGGGCTGCTCATATATCTCCTTTTGCATAAAATGCTTATAGCCAGATTTCTCTGCCATCACAGGGTTCCAACTGATCGTCTTTTGCTCCCTTTTTACAGGAACACCCCCCTGATCAAAGATCTCAACACCATCTGCTTTTAATATAGCTATATCGTTATCCTCCAAGAAAATAAACTGCCTTGTATGATGCAACACTGCAGGTATATCACTTGCTGCAAAATGTTCACCATCACCTATCCCAATTACTAATGGAGCCTCTTTTCGCGCTAAAAGAATTTTATCAGGCTCATCTTTTGAGATTATTGCAAGGGCATAAGCTCCCTTTAACCTCTTGATGGCTTTCCTAACCGTTGTATAAATATCTTTTTCCCACAAAGAATGGATAAGATGGGCAATAACCTCAGTATCTGTTTCTGATGTGAATATATACCCCTTTTCTATCAGTTCTTTCTTAAGCTCAAGATAGTTCTCTATGATACCGTTATGAACCAACGCTATATTTTCAGACCTATGGGGATGAGCATTCTCATCCGAGGGTTTACCATGAGTCGCCCAGCGGGTATGTCCAATTCCGATATTGGCAAATAGATGTTTCTCAGAAAGCTTTAACTTCAGATTTGATAATTTTCCTACACTGCGTTCTATAAAAATATCTCCATCAATGATCATGGCTATTCCAGCAGAATCGTAACCTCTATATTCCAGCCTGGTTAACCCCTCCAACAAAATGTCTGTAGCGTTTTTACTCCCAATATAGCCCACAATCCCACACATCTCTTATTCTCCTTTGTTCTTTTCTTTGAGTTTCTTTTCTCTCCATTTTGGAACATAGTTCTCCAGATTTTTTTGCTCTGCCCTCGTAATGGCCAAAGCATCAGGAGGAACGTCCTTTGTTATGGTTGAACCTGCGGCAATCAACGCACCATCACCCACCCTTACAGGAGCTACAAACTGTACATCACTACCCACAAAAACATTGTCCCCTATTATCGTTTTGTGTTTGGATATCCCATCGTAGTTGCAGGTTATCGTTCCACAGCCAACATTTACATTGCTTCCAATGTCAGCATCCCCCAAGTATGTCAAATGACTTGCTTTAGAGCCTTTACCAAACACAATTTTTTTTGTTTCCACAAAGTTACCTATCTTATTATCACCCAGTAACCTCGATTCCGGTCTAAGGTGGGCCATTGGCCCTACAGAAGATCCTCTGCCCACAAAGGAAGATTCAATTAGGGTATTATCCTTTATAGTACAATCCTCTTCTATAACCGAATTTACAATCCTTACACCAGGATATATGACACTACCACTTTTTATCTCTGTTTTACCCTCCAGATAGGTATTTGGGTATATGATAACATCCTTTTCTATAGAAACATCTACATCGATAAACGTCATATCTGGCGCAATAATCGTTACGCCATTTAACATATGTTGATCATTTATCTTTTTGTAAATATATCTAGATGCCTCAGCAAGTGCTCTTCTATCATTTATCCCTAAAAACTCCTGCTCATCATCAGCTGTATAAGCATTAGACCCATCCTTAATAATATCCGTTAGGTAGTATTCCTTCTGGGCATTGTCATTAGTTATATGTCGCAACCTCTTTACTAACACATCACCTCTTACTAAATAGATCCCGGTGTTTATCTCTTTTATTCTTTTTATCTCTTCATCTGCATCTTTCTCCTCAACTATCTCAAGGATTGAACCACTTGCTGATCTAACAACACGCCCATACCCCTTAGGGTTATCCACTTTTACACTTATGAAGGAAAGCTCCTTTTCGGAGGCTGTTTCGATAAACTTTTTTAAAGTCTCTTTTTTCACAAGGGGCATATCTCCGCACAGAATTAAAACATACCCATCAAAGTTCCTAAAATGTTCCTCAGCCTGCAAAACAGCATGACCAGTCCCCAACTGCTCCTCCTGCAAAACAAACGTAACCTTTTCATCCCTAAGGTGCTCTTTTAACAGGTCTGCACCAGAACCGATCACCACAATGATCTCCTCAGGTGCCAACGACTTTGCCGACTCTAAAACATAATCTATCATAGGCTTCCCAGCCACTTTAAAAAGCACCTTTGGAAGCTCCGATTTCATTCTGGTTCCTTTTCCAGCAGCTAAAATGATTACCTTTAGTCTCATTGTTTACTCCGTAAGGTTTATTTTTGATGCAAAACTGTGGTTATCTTTATACCACTGGATTGTTCTTTTTATACCCTCTTCCAGATTAACTTTAGGCCTCCAATCAAGTAAATGTTGAGCTTTTTCTATATTTGCCCATGTAGCTAACATATCAGCTTTATGAAAAGGCCTAAAGTCATAAACAGCCTTCTTGCCTAAACATTGCTCGATATAGCTTATTGCATCAGATAACCTGCTGGGGTTGTTATTCCCTAAGTTTATTATCTCATAACCTACCTTTTTCAGAGCTCTAACAGTCCCCTCTGCAATATCATCCACATAGGTAAAATCTCTACTCTGGGATCCATCACCGTATACCACGATAGGCTCACCACTGTCTATCTGCTTTATAAATCTAAATATGCTCATATCAGGTCTACCAGCAGGTCCATATACGGTAAAATACCTCACAACAGTAACATCGATACCAAATAGATAATGATACGTATAACAACTAACCTCTGCACCTTTTTTCGATGCAGCATAAGGGGAAATGGGTGTATTCACTGGCTTATCTTCAGAAAAAGGCATCTGCTGACCAGCATACAGACTTGATGTTGAAGCCAATACAAATTTGCTTACGTTATGCTTTTTACAAAGCTCTAATAAGTTTATGGTACCATTGGTATTCGTCTCAAAATACACAAAAGGGTTTTCTATGCTGTAACGTACCCCAGCCCGTGCTGCAAGATTGATAACGGCATCAAATCTATACACATCAAACAACACATCCAACGCCCCATAATTAGCAATATCCACTTTATGGAATGTAAATGCTTTGTTCTCGTTTAGCAGATCAAGCCTGTAATGTTTGAGCCTTATATCATAGTAATCGTTTAGATTGTCCACACCTATAACTTTATAACCAAGACCCAACAGCTTCTTAGCTGTCCAAGCACCTATAAACCCTGCTGCCCCTGTTAAAAGTATATTCATAATTTACCTCACCCTTTTAGCTCTAAACCTCGTTCCAGTAGGTGTATCCAGGAGTTCCACCCCCTTTTCCTTAAGTGAATGTCGGATGGAATCTGCCTTTTCAAAGTCTTTATTTTTCCTTGCCATATTCCTTTCTTCTATCATGGCCAACAGTTGCTCTTCTGGTATAGAAAGGTTCACCCTAAACCAGTCGGAGGGCTTTTTAGTAATTATACCCAATATACTATTTATCATACCAACTAAGTCGGCCACCTGGCCTTTTAGATAATCCAGATCAGCCCTGTTTAATTTACCAGCAAGGATCAAATTAAGCCCTTTAACAAACTCAAAAACATTTGAAATCGCTGCAGCAGTATTAAAATCGTCATCCATCGATGCTTCAAAATCCTGTTTAAAACCTGCTATAAGCCTATCTATTTCCCCTTTTTGTGGTGGTCTCCTATCGTTATAGTTGCTATTTTCAAGCTCATCAAGGGCGGTGTAGATTCTATCGATGGCATTCTCAGCCTCCAAAAGGTTTTCAAAAGAGAAATCCAGCGGGGATCTGTAGTGGGTAGTCAATAAAAAAAACCTTAACACCTCTGGATCTATCTCTTTTAAGACATCCCTTATCGTAAAAAAGTTCCCCAGTGACTTGGACATCTTTTCTTTATTTATATTCACAAAACCGTTGTGTACCCAATATCGGGCAAACTCCTTACCTTCCGCAGCTTCTGACTGGGCTATCTCATTTTCATGATGGGGAAACACAAGATCTTTACCCCCTCCATGTATATCAAAAGGTATCCCCAATATCTTCGAACTCATTGCACTGCACTCGATATGCCATCCCGGTCTACCTTTCCCCCAAGGGGAATCCCACGCTGGTTCATGCTCTTTGCTTCTTTTCCAAAGGGCAAAATCCAAAGGATCCTCTTTTACCTCATTGACCTCAACCCTTGCTCCTGCAAGAAGATCATCAAGGTCCCTTTTGGACAGCTTCCCATAATCCTTGAAACTTCTTACCTTGAAATATACATCACCATCCAGTACATAGGCATAACCTTTTTCCAAAAGCTTTTCACAAAGCTCTATCATATCCTGAATATATTCAGTGGCTTTAGGTGTAAAATCTGGACGCAAAATATTTAATCTATCCATATCCTCATCGTGGGCTTTAATAAAAAACTCAGTGATTTCGGAATAGGTTTTCCCCTCATCATTAGCTCTTTTTATGATCTTATCATCAACATCGGTAAAGTTCTTTACAAAAGTCACATCATAACCTTTATAGATAAGATACCTTCTAATGGTATCAAAAACGATAGCACTTCTGGCATGACCTATATGACAATAGTCATAGACAGTTACGCCACAAACATACATCTTTACTATATTGTCGTTTAATGGCTGAAAAACCTCTTTTTCCCCTGTCAGGGTATTGAATATCCTAAGCATATCTACTCCTGTAGTTTCTAATCTTCTCCAGCGATTACCGTTACCCTTAGAAGCTCCTCAATTGTGGTAACACCTTTTTTGACCAGCTCCATACCACCTTCAAACATAGGCCTAAACCCACTTCTGATAGCATAACTTCTCAATTCATCCACACTTTTCCCTTTTGTTATCATCTGTTTCATAGTTCCATCTATCTTAAGAACCTCATATATACCTATCCTACCTGAATACCCTGTGTACTTACATTCGGGGCAACCTTTCCCCCTATAAAATGTTACGCTATTTTCCTTCAGAGATAACCTCTCAAGCATCTCCGGCTCTGGGGAGTAGGACTCTTTACAAACAGGGCATATCTTTCTTACAAGGCGTTGCCCAACTACACCTAAGAGGGATGTCCCCACCAAAAAGTTCTCAATCCCCATATCCACAAGTCTAACCACAGAACTAACCGCATCGTTTGTGTGTATAGTTGAAAGCACAAGATGCCCGGTAAGGGAAGCTTGAATAGCTATCTCTGCTGTCTCCTTATCCCTGATCTCACCCACCATAATGATGTCAGGATCCTGTCTTAGTATGGACCTAAGCGCTGAAGCAAAGGTTACCCCAGCAGTTTCATCTGTCTGAACCTGATTGATCAGTTTAAAGTTGTATTCTATAGGATCCTCGACAGTAACGATATTCTTTTCAGGAGTATTCAGTTTATTTAATGTGGCATAAAGGGTAGTTGTCTTACCACTTCCTGTTGGACCTGATATCAGAATTATACCATAGGGTTTTGATACAATACTTTCATATACACTCAAGCTGTAGGGGTCCATCCCTATGTTGGATAGCTCAAGGAGGGTTTTACTACGATCTAATATCCTCAGAACAACCTTTTCCCCAAAGTTTGTAGGTAACGTGGAAACCCTAAAATCCACATCTCTGCCCCCACTAAACATCTTAAACCTACCATCCTGAGGGACTCTTTTTTCAGCAATATTCATACCAGCCATAATCTTGATCCTTGAGACGATGGCGGGATGTATCGTTCTATTTAGCCCCAGTACCTCTACCAATATACCATCTATTCTGTACCTGACCCTTAGTTTGTCTTCATCTGGCTCTATATGTATGTCGCTTGCATGATCCATCACAGCCTTGTTTATTATACCATCCACAAGGTTTATTACTGGAGTGTCTTCAGCCAAGTTTTCAAGGGCATCTTCTTTCCCGATAACAGAAAGTTTTTTGGAAACATCTTCCGCTGTTTTATAAAGTCTATCTTCAGTTCCATATATCTTTTCCATTAGAAATAGCAGATCATCCTTTGTTACCACAAATGGGTAGATCTCTTTTCTGATCATCCTTTCCAACTCATCGTATATACCTACATTTGTAGGGTCATTGGTGGCAATGAAAAGTTTTGTACTATCGGATTTTATAGGAACTATACCTAATCTCCTTGCAACACTTTCGGGTATAGTCTTTTTCAATTCTGGAGAAACCTCCACATCCGAAGCCTTAATAATCTTTGTTCCGATCTGCTCTGCTATTATCTGGAGTATCTGTCTTTCTGTAACATAACCAAGATCCTGTAATACCTCCCCTAATTTTTTCCCACTCGTCTTCTGTTCACTGAGGGCGACTTTTAGCTGGGCTTCTGTAATAAGGTTTTTTTCCCTTAAAAGCTCACCTATTTTAATCTTTTTTCTAACATCCATTTTTCCCCCTTAAGGAGACCTAAAAAGATCTTTTATCCCTTGTTATAACAGCATAGGCAGAATGGTTGTGGATACTTTCGTGGTTTTCACTGGAGACTTCAAACCACGTCACCCTGCTGTCAGCCAAAAGCTTATCAGCAACATTCCTCACAATATCCTCAACAAATACCGGATTTTCATACGATGATTCGGTGATAAACTTTTCATCCTCACGTTTTAGCAACGAAAAGATAGGTGCACTCGCAGATTGTTCTGCTATTTCTATAAGGTCTTCAATCCATATCATACCTTTGTATCTCACTTTTATACCAATATAGCTTCTCTGATTATGGGCACCATAGGTGCTGATCTCTTTCGAGCAGGGACAAACCGACAATACTGGCACTTTAACGCAGACGATAAAATCTTTTTTATCCCCTATAGCAGAACCAATAAAAGTGCACTCATAATCCATAAGTGATGGAAGGTTTGATATTGGTGCTTGCTTTTCTATGAAATAGGGGAAGGTTATCTCGATATGGGATTCTTCAGAGTTTAACACACTTTTTAGATCATCCAAAATACCCCTGAACGACTCGATCCCTATATTTGTCCTGTGATTGTTGAGCACTTCAACAAACCTTGACATGTGTGTACCCTTAAAATTGTGCGGAAGCTTAACAAACATGTTTATTCTTGCAACTGTATGTTGTTTTCCATTCTTTTTATCCTTAACCACTATAGGGTACTGGATATCTTTGATACCCACCTTATCGATATCTATATTCCTAAAATCTGTCTGATTTTGAATATCAGCCAGCGACACTACCTTCTCCTGATCTTCTGATTCATAAGGTGTATATGATAATGTTTGGCCCCCTGCGGCACCTTTTCCACATTCAATTGAAGCCACAGATTACCGTAGTTTTGGATTTTTATCTTTTTATTGTTTTTTACAGCCTCCAAAGCTGCCTCCAGCCTCTCATCCAGAGGCACCTTTTTGTTACCTTTTGCTAAGATCTCTATAGCCTTATCCGTCTCATTAATAGACTGAAGATAATATGCATAAAGGGTATATAAAAACCCCTCCTTAGGAGAACTCTTTATCGCTTTTTCGAGGGTCTGTTTCATTTTATCATACTGTTTCTCTTTATAGTATAAAGTAGCAAGCATCGCCATACCAAGCCAATTTTTATGGAATCCATTTATTAGGTATTTAAAAGCCTCGTCAAATCTTTTTTTTGTATAAAATATAATCCCTATCTGGGAATTTATCTGCTCTTTGACAAAGAATTGCCATTTTGAGTATTTATAACCCTCATTTAGTCTCTCTATGGCTTTATCCGCTTTATCGTTACGAATATCCTTTTCCACCAATTTGAAAATGTCTGTTAACTTCCTTAAAAAATGTCTACCCAACAAGAAGTTTATAAGTATTACAACTATCATACCTATGATGAGTGCAATTGCAAAGCTTTTGGTAAGGTAAAATACTAAAAGTCCGAATAAAGACCCAGAAAAGGCTGAAATCACTATAGTTAGCATAACCACCTCTATATCTCGTTAATCGTTAAACTATAATAGGTAATCCATTATTTTTCAAGGGGAATATTATTTAGACCTTGACATTTATAAAATTAGTTTTATTGTTATAGCATAAAAACAAGGAGGCCACAATGTTTGGATTGGGTACTCAAGAAATTATATTGATATTGTTGGTTGTTTTAGTTGTTTTTGGTGCTGGTAAGCTTCCTCAAATAGGAGAAAGTATGGGCAAAGCCATCAGAAACTTTAAAAGTGCAGCAAAAGAAGACGACACCATAGATATCACTCCAAAGAAAAACGGTGAGCAAAAAGATACCCAAACAAGAAATAGCTAATTTCATAAAAAGTATCAATCCGGCAGTAAAGTTTATTCTCCTAATAGGAATATTTTTAGAGATAACAAAGATACATTCTTGGGCTATTCTTTTGTTATACACCTGTATAGCGTTATTGATAATAATCTCTTTTGATAGTATGGTTAATGTTTATAAGCAATTTAAGGCACTTTCATATCTATTGTTTTTGATATCCTTTTATTCTTTATATATAGTTTTTACCTCTGACATCGGCATTAGAGAAGGGGTATTTTTTTTCTATAATAAATTTCTAATTTTAACCAGCATCTTTTTGTACTCCTATCTCTTTGTTAGATCATGTAGCAAAAATGATCTCGTTAGGGTGGCATTTCATATTCTATACCCACTAACCCTTCTTGTGGATAAAAAGGAGTTACAACGGATCATGATCAATACCGTCTACCTTTCTGAAAAAAATCTGGTAACAATTCAAAAAAAGCTAAAAACCTTTGAATGGAAAAAGGTAGATATCAATCTACCCAAAAAATTAGTAACTACAATCAGCGACATCTTTTATGAGACCCTCACCTCCACCTATCATATTAAAAGAATTACACCCTACAGGGCTTTGATGCTCACCACCCTGAGGTACCCCTCCAAAAAGGATATCTTAGTCCTAATTATCTTTATAATGGTGCTATTTGGAACAGATGTTATACAATAAAAAATGCACCGTCGAATACGATGGCACAGATTTTCACGGTTGGCAGTACCAAAAAGATCTGGTTACCATCCAGTCAGAAATAGAATCTGCACTTTTTAGAATTTATAAAAAGCGCATAAACATCATAGGCTCTGGCAGAACCGATGCGGGTGTTCATGCCATTGCCCAAGTATTTAATTTTAGATCTGATAAATACATCAACTGTGAATCCCTTAAATTGGGCTTAAATAGCCTCCTACCAAGAAGTATCATCATCAAAAAGGTAGAAGATGTTGCACTGGACTTTCATGCACAGAAATCTGCAATCAGCAAAACATATCTTTACAAGATCCTAAACTCCGATACCCCTTCGGCTTTTCTAAGACACCGGGTATGGTGGATAAGAAACAGAATAGATCTGGAGTATTTCTATAATATTATCTCAATATTTGTAGGTACCCATGATTTCAGTGCCATGTGCACTATGAAAAGCATCAAAGAAAACCCCGTCAGGACCATAAACTTTATCAAACTCTATGCCGAAAACGATATTGTAAACATAGAGATAAATGCCAACGGCTTTCTACACAACATGGTTAGAAATATCATCGGTACCACTTTTTATATCTACAGAAAGCAACTCACCCCTGAAACAGTAATGGATATACTGGCAAGCAAAGACAGGAAAAAGGCAGGTCCCACTGCTCCACCCCAGGGTCTGTATCTCAAAGAGGTATTTTACCCAGATCCAGGTTCGCCCTTAGATCCTTCTCCTTAAGAAATAACTCCCCACAAAAAAAACAGGCAAACCCAACAAAAGTATCATTATCATATACTTATATACATATTTAAACCCAAGTCCCTTTAAAATAACCGCAAACGATCCCTCGAGGTAGTATTTCAGTGGTGAAAGATAAGTCAGCTTTTGGAAAAGATAGGGCATACTCTCATAGGGTGTCCAAGAACCTGAAAGATAAAGTATAGGTAAAAGAATAATTATTGTTATCTGGGAAACCTGCAACATATTATTTGACAAAGAAGCTATAAACATGGATAACCCAGATGACGTAAAAACATATAAAACTGTCAAAAGTATAAAATTTAAATAGTTCCCAGTAAAAGGTATCTTTAGCAAGCCATTTAAAACAAAAATAGTAGATAAGATGACCCCTGATATAATCACTATATTCATCGCCACTATCTTTGCCATCATAAATTCAGATACCCTAATTGGGGATACCATGATCATCTCCAAATTCCCATTTGATTTTTCCCTTATGATTGCAGAAGCAGGTAGAATAAGGATCAAAAGGGTAATCACAGAAAAAAGCTCAGTAATGCTCATAAAGATATTGGAATCAGAATTAGGATTATAAAGAACCCTCTGTCTTAACTCTATAATCGGTTGAGAGTAAAATTTGGATTCCAACACACTGTCTAAAGCAAACTTGGAAATGATCTCTGAGGCATATCCCGCAAACAGATACCCCACTGAGGTCTCACTACCATTTACTATAAGACCTATGTCATTCTTTTCACCTTTTCTGATGCGCTTACCAAAGTCCTTTGGTATAACAATCACAACCACCGCCTTATCCTCCATGAGAACACTTTCGATACCCCTTTCGTTTAAAAGATACCCTTCAAATCTAAAGGTAGGTGGCTGAAATCTCGACACAAGTTCCCTAGATTCTACACTAAAATCCTCATCTAAAACAAAAAATTTTGCATTTTTTAGCGTCAGATCTATCCCGTTTGCTGCAATATAAAGATCCACAGTAAAAAGATAAACCACAAACACCAGCAAACTTCTATCTCTGATAAATTGAACAAGCTCTTTTATGATAAGTGAGCCCAAGCGGATTAACATTCGTACTTCCTAAATCTTAGTATAGAAAGAACTAAAAAAAACAAATAAAACAAAACAAGCACCGATGTATTAAAGAAAAATATCTGCCATGAAAAACCCTTAAGAAAACTCATTTTGATAAGATTAAAATAATAAAAGTTTGGAAACAACTGGGACATTATATAGGCCTCATTTGTCATAGAGCTAACTGGTGTCAAATAACCTGAATAAAGGATCGATGGAATTATACAGATAACAGACGTTGCCACCACCGCTGACACCTGAGTTTTTACAAAGGTGGAGATCAAAATACCCAGCGATGTGGAAACAAGCAAATAGATAAAAGAGGAGATGGTAAAAAGCAGAAAACTACCTTTAAAAGGGGGCTTAAAAAGTACCATAATCATGGCAAAGAGGATAAAATAGTTCAAAAATGAGACCGTCATGGCAAATATCTGTTTCGATATAATAAAATCAAATCGACTTATGGATGAAGTATAGATGTTGTAAATCGACCCTGACTCCTTCTCTTTTACTATGAGTAAAGATGACAGAATAGCAGGCGCTATAAAAAGTACTACTAATAAAACGCCAGAGGCAGTTATGTTCTTCTGTCTCATGTTTTCATTAAACCAATACCTTATCCGGAAATCGATCATGAGATCATCGATATGTCTATTTTCAAGGAGTTCCAGGTTGTATTTGGTGATGATTATATTACTATAAGTCTTCGACACCGATGCCCTATAAGGGAATATCCCATCTTCTATGATCTGGATCTCTGATCTTTTACCACTTTTCAACCTTTTCTCTGTGCCATAAGGGATGACGATAAGCGTCCTTATTATATTTTTATCTATCATTTCTATGGCTTCCGACTGACTTTTTACATAACCGTGAAAGCTATAGTACCTATTGTTGTTTATAAATTTGTATGAAATCTCACGACTTATAAAACTCTGGTCCTCATCAAGTATGACAAAGGGGATCTTTTCCACATCAAGGGCCATCCCATAACCAAAAACAATAACAATAACCATTGGTAAAAGAAAAACCATGATCCTTGATATTCTATCTTTTTTGAGCTCTTTTAATTCTTTTTTAAAGACCGTTTTTATTTTATTAAATTGCATGTTCCGTTACACTCGCAAAGACATCTTCTATGGTTATCTCCGACTTTTGAACAGCTTTAAAAGATACCCCATGAACATCCTCTATGGTTCTAAGAAAGATTTTTATTCTGTTTCCGAATATATCGACCCTATAGCCTTCAGCTTTCAACATACTATACGTGGTATATGGATTGTCCACCTCCAAGAGATAAGGCTCACCCAATTTATTTTTTAATACCCCTTTTAGTTCATCAGGTGTACCAATGAGGGCAACTCTACCTTCATGCATCATACACAATCTATCACAGTAATCAGCTTCATCCATATAATGGGTAGAGACAAGTACTGTAGTGTGCTTTGTGTTAGATAAATATCTTATTATCTGCCAAAACACATCCCTCTCTGCAACACTTACGCCAGATGTGGGTTCGTCAAGAAAAAGCAATTTGGGCTCATGAATAATGGCACAAGCAAGTGCTAAGCGCTGCTTGATCCCAAGAGGTAATGCTTCCACGATGTCCTGTTCATAAAGCTCAAGATTGCAGATGGATAAAAGCTCTCTTATCTTATTCTTTATCTCAGATAGAGGCATATTATGGGCTGAACCATAAAACATTAAGTTCTCTTTGACAGTTAGATCTGAATAAAGGGAAAATTTTTGTGACATATACCCCAAATGAGATCTAATCATGGAAGGTTCGATATTAGTTCTTATTATACCACTACTGGGCTCATAGAGATTTAAAATCATCTTTATCAGTGTGGTTTTACCAGCTCCATTTGGCCCCAGTAGCCCAAAAATCTCCCCCTCATAGATATCGATAGATAAATCTTTTACAGCATAAAAATCACCAAACCTTTTCGACACATTTTCCACATTTATAATCTTTTCACTCAACTGGGCCTTTTCGGCTATATTTAAATTCAGTTTTCTTGTTCCTATGACTTTGAGTAGCCTATCCTCCAATCTCAAATAAGCCTTTTGCCCCCTTTCATCTTTATATTTAGGGCAAAACCTTATACCATTTCTCAAAAGTTTTATGAAATGATACTCCTGCGGATCCATGTTGTTATAAACCGTCATATAGTCATCATTCTTCAATTCGTAAACCTCCATCTCCTCCTCGAATTGATAGTTATCCAGAATAAGCTCACCCTCATTAAGAATAAGTATCTTGTCCCCCCGTTCTGCTTCATCCATGTAAGATGTTGATACAACCACAGATACTCCTTCCTCCTCGATAAACCTATGGATCAAAAGATAAAGCTCTTTTCTGGATACCGGATCTACCCCTGTGGTGGGCTCATCCAGAATCATAAGCTTAGGTGAATGAATAAGTGAACAGCAGATACCCAGTTTTTGCTTCATCCCTCCCGATAGTTTACTCACTTCCCTATCTTTAAATTTGAGCAGGTTAGTAGCTTTTAATAACAACTCTTTCCTTCTTTCCCGCAAAGAATGATCTAAACCATGTAAATCTGCGAAAAAATCGATATTCTCCTCAATGGTAAGATTCTGATAAAGGTTAAGCCCCAGCCCCTGAGGCATGAAAGCGATAAAATCCTTGTACTTTTCCATCTCATCTATTCTACCAATATGTCTGCCATCTAAAACAATTTTACCCGCATCACTTTTCAATACACCAGCCATAATCTTTAACAGGGTGGACTTTCCAGCACCGTCAGGGCCAACGATACATGTGAGCTTCTGCTTTGGTATGCTAAGGGAAATATTCTTTAAGGCTTTGATCTTTTTGTAACTTTTCTCTATGCCGTAAAGCTCAACAATATTCATTTTTCATTTATAATAAAATCTGCAGGCATACCAGGTTTTAATATTTTTTCATCATCGATTATTTTAGCCTTTATAAGAAAAACCTGTTTTACCCGCTCCTGCTGAGTCTGGACCTCTTTCGGTGTAAACTCAGCCCTATTACTTATATACGTTATCCTACCCTTAAACTTTTTGTCCGGAAACGAGTCTATTTTTAAATACCCCTCTGAGTTTAGCTTGATTCTACCCAACTGCACTTCAGATATAAAACCTCTGAAATGTATCTCCTCAGGGTTATAACCCACAGCAATGGGCTGTCCTGCAGCCACCACCTCCCCCAACTGGGAGAACTTTTTTGTAATGATCAATTTAGTTTGGGGTCTTATAACAGTATCCTCTATATGACTTTGTACCTCGTTGATTAACTCCTTTGATTTGTCCATATTTAAATCTGCAATGATAAGCTCTTTTTTGAGTATCTCTATATTTTTGTTCAAAAAGGCTATCTCTTTATCTAAGATATCTATCTCTTTTCTCTTTGAAAAAGCTATGTCGAGGCTATTTTTAGCCGTCTCTAATTGTTGCTCCGAAATTTTGACATTCTCATTAGCAAGATCAAGATCTCTCTTTGTTATTTTATAGAGGTTTTCGATCTCTTCATACTTCTGTTTTGGTATAGCATGTTGTTCGTAGAGGGATTTGAATCTACTATAATCGTTTTCTATTTTACTCAAATTTATCTGCACTTTTTCCGATGTTATTTTATCTATTTTTAGTTTCTGCTCTGCAGATAAAACATTGTTTTGAGCAATCTTTATCTCATTGTCGATAGCCTCCTCTGCAATCTTCTTCTTATTAATAAGCTGCTCCAACTTATCCCTCATCCCCTTAAGCTGAATCAACTTCGACTCCCTCATAGTTGCTGTGGATGTATAATCGATCTTACTTCTGTTTAACTGGGATATCATCTCATCCGCTTTTATTTTTGCTACTATAACTCCTGGCAAAACTTCACTCCCCTCAAAGATATCCATCTGAACAATTTTACCGGGATATTTAAACGCCAGATTGACCTCCTCAGCCTCTATACGTCCACTTATCATTATTTGGTCAGTACTTTTGTTATGACATGCAACAAAAAGAATGAACATAAGCGCCATAAAAGGCTTTATTACATTCATCTTGCAGCCTCTTCAATCTCTTGTATAACATGTTTTAAAAGCTTGTTTAAACTGTTTTTTACCTCATCAGATAGACTCATATCCATCTGTATACTTTTCGTCTGAATACCAAAAAGTGTAATCTTACTTGGCTTACACCCGATCAATTCGGCAGTCAACAAAATATCCTTTAATCCCATCTGATGGGGAGAAAGTTTCGACTCAAATACCACATTTATATCCTCTCCTTCAATTCTCACAACAGTACCAGGTTCTATACCCAGATCCACACCATCTACAATAATCATATTATCAGCCCATTCGAGATAATGTAAAAGATCAAGCCCCAATGTCCCTCCATCTACTATCCTCAAATGGTCATTATCATTGATGATCTTTTTCAGTTCTTGTACTGCTACCACACCTACAGCATCATCATTCATAAGAAGGTTCCCTAATCCAAGTACCAATATGTTCATGAACTATCCCCTTTTTCATTTTTTAATGCCACAGGATATCTTCCCTGTGACATCCAGAACACAGTGCTCGCATCTCTTACAATTTTCGGGGTTTATTTTTATGGTATAACCGTTTATACTTTTCAAAACACCCCCTGGACAATTTTCCACATTTATTATCAAAGATGCCTCACTACCAAACAGCGTCACCATTACCCAATCGAAAAATACCCCAATCTGCTTACGCAACATACCTATTTTATAGATATAGACCAACTTCCAAATGAGATATGCAAAAGGACCTCTAAACTTAAGACCGAACAGATTCACTACAGAATTGTTTTTACCGAGAGAAACAAGATATCCAAAGTGGATATATTTAAAGTCTTTCAGAGGAAAGCCATTGTAAAGGTTATAAATATTATCAACCACTATCGAAGCCTGTTGCATGGCAAGGGGTGCCACTGGTGGTAGTATTTTCCCCTTGTGGTCATAAGCAGAGCAATCACCTATTACAAACACTCCTGAGTCTCCATCATCTATGGGTGTCAAATTTTTATTAACCTTTACTCTACCATCGCTTAATCTTTGCTCCGATAAGGAAGCCAAAAAGTCTGGTGCTTTTACTCCAGCAGTCCAAATGATGATATTTGTTTTGTGGGTAAAGTGTTCATCACCTATTGAGTACTCAATCTCTCCTTCCGATATTTTACCCACAACTGCATTTGAGATAATGTTTATTCCTTTGTTTAACAGGTAGGTATGTGCCTTCTTGGATTGAGCTTCATCTATGGCAGGTAGGATATATTTTGCATACTCAAAAACGGTTATTGTAAAATCATCCTCTTTTAATCCCTTATACTCCCTTTTGATCTTACTTTTTATAAAGTCTATCAACTCACAAGCAAGCTCTACCCCAGTTATACCTCCACCAATTATTGAAAAGGAAAGTATGGACTTTCTTTCTTCAGCAGGAACAACCATTGCAGACTCCAACAACTCTATCACGGAATACTTAAGAGCTATGGCATCGTTTATATTTTTATACTCAAAACAGTACTGTTGGGCTGAAACATTGCCCCTAAAATTTGTCATGGATCCAGCAGCCACCACAAGGTAATCATAGGACAACTCACCATTTTGAGTAATTACCCTTTTATTCTGTTTGTCGATACCAACAACCGTATCCCTTATAAAAGTGGCTTTGTTCCTAACAGCGATCTCCCGTAAAGGGAACACTATATTCTCAGGGTTTACATTTCCACTGATTACCTCCGGAAGCATAGGGGTAAACAAGGAGTAGTTATTTTTATCAATCAAGGTGACATCAAAGAGCTTTTGGGCATAACGCTTCAGTTTGGTAAGTACAGATAACCCACCAAAGCCTCCACCGATTATTACGA
This sequence comes from Calditerrivibrio sp., assembly GCA_026415135.1. Lineage (NCBI taxonomy): Bacteria > Pseudomonadati > Deferribacterota > Deferribacteres > Deferribacterales > Calditerrivibrionaceae > Calditerrivibrio > Calditerrivibrio sp. Next base: position 70,109 of record JAOAHS010000028.1, read on the forward strand.
CTTTTTTCATACCACACCTAATTTTTTTTATTGTATTATACGCCAATAATAATTATAATCAATATAAAACTTATTTGGAGAAACTATGCAAAAGTCACCCCAACCGGTAGAAAAACTAATGTCGTTTTATAAGACCTATCTACAAGGCAAAGATAAGGCTATATTCCTTTGTATGATTTCTTTTCTCAGCAAAGGGCACGTTCTTGTAGAAGACAATCCCGGACTTGGGAAAACAACCCTTGCCATTGCCATAGCCAAATCAATGGGCCTATCCTTTGGACGGATACAGTGCACCAACGATCTTCTCCCAACTGATGTTACTGGCCTTAATATCTTTAACAAAGAAAAAAATGAATTCGAATTCAAAAAAGGTCCCATCTTTAACAATATTGTATTAGTAGATGAGATAAATAGGGCCACTCCGAAAACCCAAAGTGCTCTTCTTGAAGCTATGGGGGAAAAACAGGTAACGGTAGAAGGGAATACATATAAACTTCCCCAACCTTTTTTTGTCATAGCTACTCAGAACCCATCCGAATCCTTTGGCACCTTTCCCCTACCCGAATCCCAATTGGACAGGTTTTTAATGAAGATAAGTTTAGGGTATCCTCGAAAAGAGGAGGAATTAGAAATCCTAAAAGGTGGTAGTTCAAGAAAAGGGATATATGAATCAAACCCTGTAATAAACCATGATGAGTTTCATGAAATGTTAACGATAATAAAATCAGTAAAAGTAAAAGATGATCTCTTAGAATACCTTCTTGACATAGTAAACAAAACGAGGAACCATCCGGCGATCTCCATAGGGCTTTCCACAAGGGCAGCACTGTCGATCGTAAATGCAGCAAAATCATCCGCATACATTCAGGGCAGGGATTATATAATACCAGAGGATATACTCGATTACTACCGTTTTACCATGCTTCATCGAATATCTTTTAGAGAAAAGCTCTCCTATGACGAAAAGGATAAAATAATCTTTGATATCATCAAATCGACGCCACTTCCCTATGTCTGATCAAAAGGGGTAACCTTGTCTGGAATAAGATTTACCCGAGCTGGTTGGCTATATATCATCCTCACAGTTTTTATGGGCTTTTCTGCTATAAATACCAACAACAACCTTGTTTTCATAGTCGTCTCATTTATGCTTGCAGTGATGGGTATCTCTGGTTTTGTGGGAAAAAACAACATCCATAGACTTTCTTTTAAAATCTATCCTGTTGGGGATATTTTTGCCAATAAAGATGGTGAATTCACATTAGAAATATATAACAACAAGAAATTCTTACCATCTGTAGCTCTTAAACTATTTATCCTAAACACACAAAAGGATATTTTCTTTATATCGCCAGCCTCCTCAAGTAGAAGTTTTGTAAACATAAAATTCAACAAAAGAGGTCTTCACAAGTTGGAATCCATTATGATAGAGTCCCCTTACCCTTTTAATTTCTTTGTTAGGTATAAATACTATAAAATAGATAGTGAGATAACTGTCTTCCCTGAACCTGCAAATATTTTGGTCTCTACAGACAACTACAATATTATTGGGGATTCAAATGATTCATCAAAAAAGACAATGAAGCTTGAAGAACTAAGTAATATTAGAAGTTATAGCAATGATCCTGCGAAAAGGATCTTTTGGAAACAGTTTGCCAAAACAGGTGAACTGTATACTAAAGAATATACCGGAGAAGATAGCAGAAGTTTTCAAATAGTTTTTGAAGATCTGATCAAATATTACCCCCTCGAAGAAAGTCTCAGTTTGGCCACAAAAATGGTTGAAGAGTTTTACAAAAATGGAGTTGTTTTTTCCCTTGTGCTCAAAGGTGAAACCTATTTTGTAAGGTCTAACGCAGACAGAAGAACCGTATTAAAAATGCTGGCGCTATATGAAAACAAAACAGATCATTAACCATCTCTCCCTTTTGCTTATATTAGTTTCCGTAACTTCAGTATTCAAATATCTTAGCATCCCCTACCTTATTGCAATAATCATTTCAATGCTCCACCATCTCTATAGTAACAAGCACAATATCAGAATAAATAGAAGACTCCTCACCCTCACAGCTATATCTATAACTATCATGTTATTTTTAAACATTACTCTAAACACATTAGTTACAACGCTCATAAAGGTTATAGCGGTTTTTATATGCATAAAACTACTGGAAGAAAAAAGATACAGAGACTATATGCAGATCATTGCCCTCTCTCTATTTCTCATCACAGCCTCTGGGCTTATGGATATAGGCATGATATTTCTACTCTACCTAAGTTTGGCCATTTTTATCATAAATTTTTTGATGATAATACTGACAATCTACGATCATCAAGGGGATATCAGTATTGATAAGCAACAAATAAAACAACTTTTTTACAAAACCATAATAATACCCCTACTATCCATTCCCATTGCCATTTTACTCTTTTTCATTATACCAAGAACCCATACCCCCCTTTTCGATTTCTTGGGTAGAGGAGAAGTAGCAAGAAGTGGCTTCACCTCTAAGATAAACTTAGGAGCAGTTTCAAGCATACAGGAAAACACAGATATCATCTTCAGAGCCAGGATGAAAGAAATAGACCCTCACAATTTATACTGGAGAGCTGTTGTTTTTGACATTTACAAAGATAATATCTGGAGCTCCTCTAATCTTATAGGAAGAACAAAATTCCATTTTGAAGATGGAGAAAAGATCGAATATGAAATATATTTGGAGCCAACATCAGACAAATATCTCATTACATTGGATAAGCCTGTTAGTCTATTTTTCAAAGATACAAGGGTTACAAAAACAGAAGGACTTGAGTTTTTAAGTCAAAAAGAGATCTCTAAGAAGGTTTCCTACAAAGGTATATCAATTATAACAGATAGATTTATTGACAAATATTCAGACATAGCAAATAGTGAAGACAAATCATCGATCCCCGCAAAGATAACAGCCTTAGCCCAACAACTACGTAAAGACAATACCAGCTCCACCATAACAAATATAACCGACTATTTGAAAAAAAACTACCAATACTCTTTGGAAAACCTCCCCAGAGGAGCAAATGCCCTTGAAGAGTTTTTATTTAACCATAAAAAAGGTAACTGTGAATATTTCGCCTCAGCTACAGCGCTCCTCCTTAGGGCAAATGATATACCAGCAAGACTTGTTGGAGGCTTTCTTGGCGGTTTTTATAACAAGGAAGTTGGTTACTATGCTGTTTCTAACAAAAATGCCCATGTCTGGGTAGAAGCTTTGGTAAATGATCAATGGATAAGGGTCGATCCTACCCCTGCCCAAATATCCAATTTCACCAAAAGAGATAACTTACCACTGAGCCTAAAGGTAAAAATCTATCTGGATATAATCTCCTACTATTGGACAAAATTTATAGTGAATTATAACCTACAGATGCAGATGGAACTTGCATTTAAAATCACTTCAGAATTTAAAACATTTCATTTACAACCAGACAAGAAATGGCTTTTAGCTTTACCAGTGTTCATAATTTTAGCAGCATCTGCCATATTTCTTCATAGAAGGAGAAAAAATAACCATTACTACTTGGATTATTTTTATAGAGTTTTAAAAAGCAAAGGAATAGCAATCGACCCAATGCTTCCACTAAGCTGGAACATAAAGGAGATAAAAGATCCCGATCTAAAGCAACAAGCCGAAGAATTTTCTGAACACTACAATAGAATGCTTTTCAGGGAAAAAAAGATCGAAAAAAATACTTTACTTTTTCTCATAAATCGTATTAAAAATACCTATAAAAAGTAGAGGCTTTTTATGGAAAATATAGATCTTACTCCGGTCAATATAAAGATAAACGAAAAAGTTGTGGAACATCTTTTAAAATTTGGG
>JAOAHS010000029.1 GCA_026415135.1 Calditerrivibrio sp.
AGAGATGGTGATGCCTGGTGATAATATAAGTGCGACTGTGGAGTTGATCCAGCCTATAGCTATGGAGCAGGGTTTGAGGTTTGCGATTCGTGAAGGTGGTAGGACTGTCGGTGCTGGTGTTGTTACTGAGATTATAGAGTAATAGAGGAAAAGAGATGGCTGGAGAAAAGATAAGAATAAAATTAAAAAGTTTTGATCACAAGATACTTGATAAATCTGTTAGGGATATTGTTAGGACTGCAAAGATGACAGGTGCCAGGGTTGTTGGCCCTGTCCCACTTCCTACAAAGATTGAAAAATATTCAGTTTTGAGGTCTCCCCACGTTAATAAGACCTCATTCGAACAGTTTGAAATTAGAACGCACAAGAGATTGGTTGATATTCACGATCACAATCCCCAGACGATAGATGCTCTCATGAAGCTAGAGCTTTCTGCTGGGGTTGATGTTGAGATAAAACTATAAAAGGTAGGGCAAAATGTTAAAAGCGTTGATAGGTAGAAAAATTGGGATGACGCAGATTTTTACCTCAGAAGGTAATGTTATTCCTGTCACAGTTATTCAGGCAGGGCCCTGTCAGGTGGTACAAAAAAAGACTGTTGATAAAGACGGTTATAATGCCCTTCAGCTTGGATTTGAAAAGATATTAAAAGAGAAAAAGATTAATAAGCCTATGGGTGGCCATTTTAAAAAGCATGGTGTTGATGCCCATAAGACTCTAAAGGAGTTTAAGGTGGACAATCCTGATGAATATCAATTGGGTCAGGAGCTTACAGTAAAACTATTTGCTGAAGGTGACATTGTAGATGTGCAGGGTGTAAGTATTGGTAAAGGATTTCAGGGTGTTGTAAAGAGACATGGATTTGCAGGTGGTCCTGCAGCGCACGGTTCAGATTTCCATAGGGCACCCGGTGCAATTGGTATGAGGGAGTTCCCAGGTGAAACGTTAAAGGGTAAAAAGTTGCCTGGTAGGATGGGTGGCAAGACTGTTACCGTCCAAAGATTGGAAGTGGTGAAAGTGCTAGAAGATAAAAACTTACTGCTTGTAAAAGGTGCTGTTCCTGGGCATAAGAACAGTATAGTTTTCATCAAAGAGACTACGAAGAAAAGATAAGAGGATGATATGGCTTTGGTGGATGTAATAAACACAAAAAATGAGAAAGTGGGGCAGATTGAAATCTCTGATGAGATAATGACCTATCCGGTTAAACCATGGTTGATACATGAAGTTGTTAAAATGCAGCTAGCCTGTAGAAGGGCTGGTACACATTCAACACTCAATAGGGCCCTTATAGAAGGTGGTGGTAGAAAGCCATGGAAGCAAAAGGGAACAGGTAGAGCTAGGGCTGGTTCGATCAGATCACCTTTATGGAGAGGTGGAGCTATAATATTTGGACCTCAGCCAAGAGATTACTCATATACCATGCCTAAAAAGAAGGTAAAAAATGCTTTGAAATCTGCGGTGAGAGCAAAGTTTGATGATGCAGCAGTAAAAGTGATCGATTCTTTGATCGTAGAATCTGGTAAGACGAAGGATGCCCAAAAGCTGCTTTATAATATGGCTTTGGGGAAGAAGGTGTTGATAGTCTATAAAGAGATCGATCAGAAGACTTTTATGGCATTTAGAAATATACCCAATGTGGATTTTTTAAATGTAAAGGGTTTGAACGTATATGATGTTGTGAATGCTGATAGCATCATAATTTTAAAGGATGCCCTCTCACATGTTATGGAGGTACTTCAATAATGTTGACAATATATGATATAATAAAAAGACCTCTTATTACAGAAAAAGCTGTTGATCTGAAAGAGAAACAAAACCAAGTGGTTTTTGAGGTTGATCCAAGAGCTAATAAGATTCAGATCAAAGAAGCTGTAGAAAAGCTTTTTAATGTCAAGGTGAAAGATGTGAGAACTATGTCAGTTAAAGGTAAAGTGAAGAGATTTGGTATGGTAGTGGGTAAAAGAGATGACTGGAAGAAGGCTATTGTAGTTCTCGAAAAAGACCAAAAGTTGGAATTTGTATAAAGAGAGGTTAAGATGGGTATAAGAAAATATAAACCAACATCAGCAGGTGTTAGATTTAGAGCTAATGATGATTATGCTGATATAACCACTGATACCCCTGAGAAATCCCTGCTTATCAGGATACCAAAAAAGGGTGGTAGAAATAATTATGGTAGAATCACCACTAGACACCAGGGTGGTGGAAATAAAAAGTTATACAGGATTATCGACTTTAAGAGGGATAAAGATGCAATACCTGCAAAGGTAAAGACCATTGAGTATGATCCTTATAGAAGTGCAAGGATTGCATTAGTTGCCTATGCTGATGGTGAAAAGAGGTATATTATTGCACCGCTAGGGCTGAAGGTAGGAGATATAATCCAGAGTGGCAAAGATGCAGATATAAAGATAGGTAACGCCATGCAGTTAAAAGATATTCCTGTGGGTACTGTCATTCATAATGTGGAGTTAAGACCAGGCAAGGGTGGTCAGCTGGCTAGATCAGCTGGGACGTATGCCCAGTTGCTTTCAAAAGAAGGGGAATACTGTCACCTCCGTTTACCTTCTGGTGAAATAAGGCTTGTTAAATCCGAATGTAAAGCAACTATTGGTCAGGTAAGTAACCCAGATCATGAGAATGTGATTATTGGGAAAGCTGGTAAGAGCCGTTGGCTTGGTATAAGACCTACCGTAAGGGGTACAGCTATGAACCCTGTTGATCACCCACATGGAGGTGGTGAAGGTAGGACTAAAGGTGGAAGACACCCTGTATCACCATGGGGCTTACCTACTAAGGGTTATAAGACAAGGAAGAAAAACAAGCCATCTAATAAGTATATTGTCACTAAGAGGAAATAAAGGAGGTAGATGTGCCAAGATCGCTTAAAAAGGGACCATTTATAGATGACCATTTGTTGAAGAAAGTAGAGACTGCTAAACAGTCTGGTGATAAAAAGGTGATAAAGACCTGGTCTAGAAGAAGTACTATAATTCCTGATATGGTGGGTTTGACTTTCGCTGTTCACAATGGACAAAAGTTTATACCTGTTTATGTCACCGAAAATATGGTCGGTCATAAGTTGGGTGAATTCTCGTTGACCAGGACATTTCGTGGACACAAAAAAGATGATAAGAAAATAAAGAGATAAGGCTGGAGTAGGTTATGATATCAAAGGCTGTTGCCAGATATATAAGGGTATCTCCTAGAAAGGCAAGATTGGTTGCGGATCTAGTAAGGGGCAAGACTGTTGATGAGGCTATGGCATTACTTAGATTTACTACCAAAAAAGCTGCTCAGGAGATATATAAGACATTAAAATCAGCTGTGGCAAATGCTGAGGAGAATAAGCAGGTTAGGAATGTAAGCAACCTAAAGCTTGTAGAAGTGAAGGTAGATGGTGGGCCATTTTATAAAAGATATATGCCAAGGGCGTATGGAAGGGCTTCTCTGATCAAAAGAAGAACCAGCCATATAACAGTTGTCCTCGGCGAATAATATCGGAGGTGCTTAGTGGGTCAGAAAGCTCATCCAATTGGGTTAAGGATTGGTATAAACAAGACATGGAAATCGATTTGGTACGCAAATAAGAAAGATTATAGAAAGAATCTTTCTGAGGATATGAAGATAAGAAAGTATCTGAAGGAGAAGCTAAACCAGGCTGGTATATCTTCAATAGATATAGAAAGAATGGGTCAGAAGATGAGGGTTACCCTCAATACTAGCAGACCTGGCATAGTTATAGGTAAGAAAGGTGCAGAGATAGATAAGCTTAAGTCTGACCTTAAGGTTTTTACCAGTGCTGATGTTCAAATAAACATCAGGGAGGTTAAGAAACCTGAGATTGATGCTACACTGATAGCTGAAAATATTGCTTTACAGATTGAAAGAAGGATTGCCTTTAGAAGAGCGATGAAAAAGGCTGTTGTGCAGGCTCTTAAATCTGGTGCATTGGGGATCAAGGTTTCATGTTCTGGTAGATTAGCAGGTGCAGATATGGCTAGAACAGAATGGTACATAAAAGGTAGAGTGCCCCTTCAAACCTTGAGAGCTGATATAGACTACGGAACTGCTGATGCAATGACTACTTATGGCATAATAGGTATCAAAGTGTGGGTATTCAAAGGGGAAACTTTTGAAGAGAAAAACAAAAATGCTGCAGAGGTAGAATAATATGTTAATGCCAAGTAGAACTAAATATAGAAAATCCTTTAAAGGAAGGATTAGAGGGAAAGCCACCAAAGGTAATACGCTTGCTTTTGGTGATTTTGGCTTGCAATCGCAGGAAAAGGGTAAGCTTACAAGTAGACAGATAGAGGCTGCGAGGATTGCCATAAACAGGTATATTAGAAGAGGTGGAAATCTTTATATCAGGATTTTCCCCCACAAACCTATTACCAAAAGACCGGCTGAAACAAGGATGGGTAAAGGTAAAGGTGCAGTGGAGTACTATGTGGCTCCTGTAAAAGAAGGGACTATGCTTTATGAGATCAAAGGTGTTACTGAGGAGCAGGCAAGGGAAGCTTTTCGACTCGCATCTCATAAACTTCCTGTGAAGTGTAAATTTGTAAAAAGAGAAATTTCAGATTCTGCCAAAGGAGTTGAATAATGAAAGCTGCAGAACTTAGAAACATGAGCAGATCAGAGCTGCAAAAGAAGGAGATGGAGCTTAGGGAAGAGCTTTTCAGACTTAGGTTTAAGCTTTCTACTGCTGATTTAGAAGATACAAGCAAAATAGGCAAAGTAAGAAAAGATATTGCCCGGATAAAAACTATACTGAAAGAAAAAGAGAAAGAGGGTTAATATGGAAAGAAATAGAAGGAAGGTTCGTAAGGGTGTCGTTATTAGCGATAAGATGGATAAGACAGTGGTGGTCAAAGTTGAAACCCTTAAGCTTCATCCAAAATACCATAAGTTTGTAAAAAGAGGTAAAAAGTATATTGCCCACGATGAGAATAACGAGTGTAAGATAGGTGATGTCGTGGAGCTTATGGAAACAAGACCACTTAGTAAGACAAAGAGATGGAGAGTGGTCAGAATCATAGAAAGACCTGTAGGATTAAATTAATAAGGGTTTAGGAGTATAAGATGATACAAGTTCAGAGTAGATTGAGAGTCGCTGATAACTCTGGGGCCAAAGAGCTTATGTGTATTAAAGTTCTTGGTGGCTCTAAAAGAAAATATGGTGGATTGGGTGATATAATTGTGTGCAGCGTTAAGGATGCTATCCCTGATGGTAATGTTAAAAAAGGTGATGTTGTAAAAGCTGTGATTGTTAGGACTAAAAAGGAAAAACGTAGGCCTGATGGTACCTATATCAGGTTTGATGATAACGCTGCGGTGATATTAAATAAAAACCTGGAGCCTATTGGCACGAGGGTATTTGGGCCAGTTGCAAGGGATCTTAGAGCAAAAGGGTTCCTTAAGATAATATCAATGGCTCCCGAAGTGCTATAGGAGGTTACGATGGCGGCTGTTAAGTATAAACTAAAAAAAGATGACCCTGTTATAGTTATTACCGGTAAGTATAAGGGGAAAAAATCAAAGATTTTGAAAGTGTTAAAAGAAGATGGTAAGGCTATTGTGGAAGCTGTCAACGTTGTTAAAAGACACATGAAGCCAAGCCAGCTAAATCCCGATGGTGGTATAGTGGAGAAGGAAAAGCCGATAGACATATCCAATATTATGTATTATTGCCAGAAATGTGATAAAGGTGTCCGTCTTGGTATAAAGGTTCTGCAGGATGGAACTAAACAAAGGTTTTGTAAGTCTTGTGGCGAAATAGTAGATAAAGACTAAGGGAGTTATCCATGTCAGTGTTAAAAGAGAAATATGAAAAAGAAGTTGTCCCATACTTGATAAAAAAGTTTGGGTATAAAAATGTAATGCAGGTTCCCAAGATCGAAAAGGTTGTTTTAAACATGAGATTGGGTGAAGCTGTGTCTAATCCAAAGATCATTGAACATGCTGTAAATGACATGGCTCTTATAGCTGGTCAGAAACCAGTTGTGACAAAAGCTAAAAAATCGATAGCTAGTTTTAAGCTGAGAGAAGGGATGCCTATAGGATGTAAGGTTACGCTGAGAAAAAAGATGGCGTTTGAATTTTTAAATAGGCTTATGAACATTGCTCTTGCGAGGGTAAGAGACTTTGCAGGAGTAAATCCAAACTCTTTCGATGGACGGGGTAACTACGCATTTGGTATAAAAGAACAGATAATTTTTCCTGAGATAGATTATGATAAGATTGACAAAATAAGGGGTATGGATATAATCATCACCACCACGGCTAAAACAGATGAAGAGGCTAAGGAATTGCTTAAGGCTTTAGGGATGCCTTTTGCACAAAAATAGGAGGTATTAGTGGCTACTACAGCAAAATATCATCATGCTTTAAAGAAAAAGAAGTTTAAGGTTAGGGAATACAATAGATGTCCTATATGTGGAAGGCCAAGAGCCTTTTTAAGAAGGTTTAATATGTGTAGGATATGCTTTAGAAAACAGGCTTCCGAGGGCTTAATCCCCGGAGTTAGAAAATCAAGCTGGTAATAGCAGATAATAGTAGATATCGGTTACCGCTAATAAAAAAATGGAGGCAAGGTAATGACTGATCCAATTGCAGATATGCTAGCACGGATTATGAATGCCGTGAGAGTTAAGCATCAAGAGGTTGTAGTTCCCCATTCTAAGATGAAAGAGTCTATTTTAGAGATTTTCCGGGACCAGGGGTATATTAAAAATTTCAAGGTACTCACTAATAACAATAAGAAAGATATTGTCATCTATCTAAAATATACTGACGAAGGTGAGTCTGTTATTAGGGGAGCTGAAAAGGTAAGTTTGCCCGGTAGAAGGGTCTATGTTAAGTCAAAAAATCTTGATCTTGTGTTGGGTGGATTAGGGACAGGTATAGTTTCTACGTCATCTGGGATCAAAACTGTGAAGCAGTGTAAAAAAGAGAAGGTCGGTGGTGAATATATCTGTAAAATCTGGTAATAGGTGGCTTGTATGTCAAGAATAGGAAAAAAGCCGATCTTGTTGGAAAATAATGTAAAAGTTTCAATCGATGGTGATGTTATTAAGGTAGAAGGGCCAAAGGGTGTCCTAACCTATCAAAAACCTACAGATATAAATGTTTCTGTGGAAAACAATCAGATACTTGTAACAAGAAACAATGACCACCGATCTGTGAGGTCGCTTCATGGACTGGTTAGAACACTGATACAAAACATGGTTATTGGTGTTACAAAGGGATTCGAGAAGAAATTAGAGATTGTTGGTGTTGGTTATAGGGTTGCTCTTAAAGGTAAAGACCTGGATTTTTCACTTGGTTATTCTCACCCGGTTGTTTATCAAGCTCCAGATGGGATAGAGTTTTTCGTGGAGTCCCAAACAAAGTTTGGTGTAAGGGGTACTGATAAACAGAAAGTTGGTCAGGTTGCAGCAAATCTACGTGCGCTAAGACCACCTGAGCCTTACAAAGGCAAGGGTATAAGGTATGAGGGTGAGAAGATACTAAGAAAAGCTGGTAAATCTGGTAAAAAATAAGATAGGAGTTTGATGAGCTATGGCTGACAAAAAGGATTCAAGGATCAGAAGACATAAAAGGATCAGAAAGAAGGTTTCTGGTACAGCTGAAAGACCAAGATTAGCTGTATTTAGAAGCAATAGATATATCTATGTTCAAGTTATAAACGATGATACAGGTAATACGCTTGTTGCTGCCAGTTCATTGGAAAAGGACTTGAGAGAGAAGTTCGCTGGTAGAGTAAATGTAGAGGTTTCTAAAGCTGTTGGTAAACTAATAGCCGAAAGGGCTTTGGAAAAAGGGATAAAGTCTGTAGTTTTTGATAGAGGCGGTTACATTTATCATGGTAAAATAAAAGCTCTAGCCGATTCTGCAAGGGAATCTGGGTTAGATTTTTAAGGAGGACTGCTTTGAATACGAGTGTGAATCAATTAGAAGATAAAGTTGTCCATATAGGAAGGGTTACAAAGGTTGTTAAAGGTGGTAGGATTTTTAGATTTACTGCTATGGTGATTGTTGGTGATAGAAACGGTACGATAGGTATTGGATATGGTAAGGCCAGGGAAGTACCAGATGCAATCAGAAAAGCTCTTGAAGCGGCCAAGAAGAATCTTATAAAGTTACCTATTTCCAAAGGTACAATACCCCATGAGGTTGTGGGTAAATTTGGGGCTGCTGAGATAATAATGAAGCCCGCGGCGCCTGGTACCGGTATCATTGCTGGCGGTGTTACTAGGTCCCTTTTTGAGTTAGCCGGGGTACATGATATCCTTGCAAAGGCTGTAAGAAGTCGAAATCCAAACAATTTGATACTTGCTGTTTTGGATGGCTTTAAAAAGATAAGAACGTTGGAACAGATAGCTGCTTACAGAGGAAAAGAGATCAATGAAATAATATATCGTAAAGAGGGTTAGAGTATGAAATTACATGAATTAAAACCAGCACCTGGATCAACTAAAACCAGAAAAAGAGTAGGTAGAGGCTCAGGTAGTGGTTTAGGTACTACCGCTGGAAAGGGGCATAAGGGTCAAAAGGCAAGATCTGGAGGGCAAACTAAGCCTGGATTTGAAGGTGGTCAGATGCCACTTACTAGGAGATTGCCAAAAAGAGGGTTCAATAATAAACGGTTTGCTACTGTTCACGAAATCGTAAACCTCTATCAAATAGAAGATAAATTTGAAAATGGTGATTTGGTTAATGTAAATACCCTTGTTGCAAAGGGTTTGATAAAGGGGAATAAAGACGGTGTTAAGTTGCTGTCCATGGGGGAGCTTACTAAAAAGCTTACCATTGAAGTGAATAAGGCATCTGCTGCAGCTGTGGAAAAGGTTAAATCAGTTGGTGGAGAAGTCAAAATTTTGGGGTAGCGAATGTTTAAAAAAATAGAAGAGATTTTTTCAGTACCAGAGTTGAGGAAAAGGATTCTTTTCACCCTTTTCCTTTTGATTGTGTACAGAATAGGAACCCATGTACCTACGCCAGGTATTAATTCTACTGCGTTGACGGAGTTTTTTGCAAGACAGTCAGGAAATATATTGGGGTTTTTTGACATGTTCACTGGGGGTGCCCTTAGTAGATTGACTGTTTGTGGTCTGGGGGTTATGCCTTATATCTCAGCTTCGATCATTATGGAGCTTTTGACGGTGGTATCACCCCAGCTTGCAGAGTTGAAGAAACAAGGTGCAGAGGGTAGAGCAAAGATCACAAAGTACACCAGATATGGAACAGTGCTTATATCAATGATACAGGGTTTGGGTATTGCGATTGGTCTTGAGGGGATGATGTCACCAACAGGTGCATCTGTGGTGATGTATCCTGGTTGGGGTTTCAGGATTATTACAGCTTTGACATTGACAGCTGGAACGATCTTTCTAATGTGGCTTGGTGAAAAGATTACTGAAAGAGGGATTGGTAATGGCATGTCAATGATCATCTTTGCAGGTATCGTTGCCGCTATACCAACAGCTGCTCTTAATACCTTAAGACTAATGCAAACGGGTGAACTTCAGGTACTCACACTTGTAGTTATATTGATTATTATAGTAGCAGTTACTGCTGGTATTGTCTTTGTTGAGGCATCCAGTAGGAGAATTCCTATTCAATATATTAAAAGAGGTGCAGTGGGTTTAAGGGGGAATGTGGCGACATCGTATCTTCCCCTAAAATTGAATACTTCAGGTGTTATTCCAATCATTTTTGCTGCATCTATAATATCGTTTCCTTCAACACTATCATCATTTTCAGGTAGTGAAGTGGTTAAGATGATAGGTTTTTATCTATCCCCAAACCATTTCTTGTATTACGTGCTATATTCAGTACTAATAATATTCTTCTGCTATTTTTATACGTCAATCATATTTAATCCTACAGAAATTGCTGATAATATTCAAAGAAGCGGGGGGGTTGTTCCTGGCAAAAGGCCTGGAGCAAATACGGCTGAGTTTATAGATTTTACCCTTTCAAGATTGACGTTTGCAGGGGCAATTTATCTAACTATAGTGGCTATAATGCCTCAAATGGTATTACACTTTTTCAATGTACCCTTTTATTTCGGTGGGACCAGTGTCCTTATTGCAATAGGGGTGTCTATGGATGTGGTAAATAAGATTGAGTCCCATCTGATCACACATAACTATGATGGGTTCTTATCAAAGGGGAGAATAAAGGCAAGAGGTGCAGGATGGTAAATTTAGTTTTTCTTGGCCCACCAGGTGCAGGTAAGGGTACACAGTCGGCTAATATAATAAGGAATTTTGGTGTTGTTCAGATCTCTACGGGTGATATATTAAGAGCTGCTGTAAAGGAAGGGACTGATTTGGGAAAAATGGCTAAAAAGTATATGGATGAAGGTAAGCTTGTACCTGATGATATTATCATTGGCATAGTTAAAGATAGGCTAAAACAGGACGACTGTAAAAATGGTTTTATTCTTGATGGATTTCCCAGAACCATACCACAAGCTGTTTCCTTAGATGCCATGTTAAAAGGTGATTTGAATATTTCATTGACCCATATAATTAGCCTTGAGGTTGATGATGCATTGATAATGGAACGTCTTACAGGTAGAAGAACATGCAGATCCTGTGGTAAGGTTTTCCATATAAAGTATAATCCTCCAAAGGTGGACAATGTGTGTGATGATTGTGGGGGTGCGCTTTATCAGAGGGATGATGATAAAGAAGAAACTATAAGTAAGAGATTAAAAGTGTATCATGAGCAGACATCAGCATTGAAGGATTACTATAAAAACAGTGGTAAACTCCATGTGGTAAACGGTGAGGGTGATGTTGACGAGATATATGCCAGAATAAAAGAGATTTTAAGATAATGGTGGAAATTAAAAGTAAAGAGGAATTGAACAAACTTAAAACAGCTTGTGAGGTGGTAAAAGAGGTTTTAGAAAAAGTGGCAGAAAAGGTAAAACCTGGTGTTACGACAAAATCTCTTGACAACTATATAGAAAATATTATAAAGTCCCGTTCTGCTGTCCCTTCGTTTAAGGGATACAGAGGATATCCTGCATCTGCCTGCATTTCTATAAATGATGTGGTGGTTCACGGTATCCCTTCTGAAACTGTCTTAAAAGAAGGTGATATCGTAAGCATCGATGTGGGGGCGTTTAAAAACGGTTTTCATGGTGATGCTTGTAGGACTTTCTGTGTTGGTGATGTTGATCCAGAGAAAAGAAGGCTTGCAGACGTCACTGAAGCATCCTTTTTTGAAGGGATCAGATTTGCTGATGAACAGCACAGATTATATGATATATCCCATGCAATACAGGTTTATGTTGAGAAAAATGGTTTTAATGTAATTAGGGATTATTATGGACATGGAATTGGTAGAGAGCTACATGAAGAACCTACCATACCGAATTTTGGCAAACCTAACCGCGGCATAAGGCTTAGGGCTGGCATGGTTTTAGCTATAGAACCTATGGTTGTTGCTGGTGATTGGCAGGTGAAGGTATTGGAAGATGGGTGGACCGTGGTTACGATAGATGGTAAATGCGCTGCTCATTACGAAAACACTGTTGCCATCACCCACAATGGACCAGAAATATTAACACTTTAAAGGGAACATATGGGGAAAAAAGATGATGTAATTGAGTTTGAAGGTGTGGTGCTAGAAGCACTTCCCAATGCGATGTTCAAGGTTGAGCTTGAAAACAAGCATGTTATACTTTGTCATTTGTCGGGAAAGATGAGGATGAATTTTATAAGGATACTTCCCGGGGACAAGGTTACAGTTGAGATGTCTCCATATGATTTAACAAAGGGTAGAATAACTTATAGGCACAAGTAAAAAGAGGTGTATGAGATGAAGGTAAGGGCAAGTGTTAAACCTATCTGCAACAAGTGCAAGGTAATCAAACGTAAAGGGGTCGTGAGAATAATATGCGAAACCCCAAAACATAAGCAAAGACAAGGTTAAGGAGGAAATTTGTGGCTCGTGTAGCTGGTGTTGACATACCGAACAACAAAAGACTGGAAATAGGGCTTACCTATATCTATGGGATTGGTAGAAGTACTGCTCAGAGGATGATTAAGGATATTGGTTTAGATGGTAGTAAAAAGGTTGGTGATCTGACAGAGCAGGAGATATCGGCCATAAGAAAGTATATCGATGAAAATCTAAAGGTTGAGGGTGATCTCAGAAAGGAGATAGCGCTTAGTATAAAGAGGCTTATTGAGATAAATTGCTATAGGGGTTACAGACACAAAAACAGCATGCCATGCAGGGGTCAGAAAACCAGAAGCAATGCTCGTACGAGAAGAGGTCTTGCAGGTAAACGCGGTATTAAGAGAAAGTAATAGGTTTTAGGAGGAATAATGGCAACTAAAGTGAGAAAAAAGAGAGAAAAAAAGATTGTTCCAAAAGGGATTGCCCATATCCATTCAACATTTAACAATACAATAGTAACATTTACAGATATAAATGGGAATGTATTGTGCTGGTCAGCTGGTGGCACAGAAGGTTTTAAAAACTCGAGAAAGTCCACACCTTATGCGGCACAGGTGGCTGCTGAATCTGCTGCCAAGAAAGCATTGGACTTTGGAGTTCGTGAGGTTGAGGTTAATGTTAAGGGGCCTGGCTCTGGCAGAGAGAGTGCTATTAGAGCTATCCAATCTGCTGGTATAAAGATAACATTAATTAGGGATACTACTCCAATCCCACATAATGGCTGCAGGCCGAGAAAGAAAAGAAGAGTGTAGTGGAGGTATACATTGGCTAGATATATAGGACCATCATGCAAGCTTTGTAGAAGGGAAGGGATGAAGCTTTACCTTAAAGGTGAGCGTTGTTATAAAGATAAGTGCGGCATTGAAAAGAAAGGTTATCCACCAGGTCAGCATGGACAAGTAAAGAAAAAGCTCAGTGACTATGGGGTTCAATTAAGGGAAAAACAAAAGGTTAAGAGGATTTATGGTGTTCTTGAATCCCAGTTTAGAATATACTTCGAAAAAGCTACAAGAATGAAAGGGATTACTGGTGAAAACCTTTTGCAGCTTTTGGAAAGAAGATTGGATAATGCTGTATATAGAGCAGGGTTTGCTTCTAGTAGAAGTCAAGCCAGACAGCTGGTAAAACACAATCATTTTACTGTTAACGGTAAAAAGGTAAATATCCCCTCTTATCTATTAAAAGTGGGTGATGTAATTGAGCTTAGAGAGAAAAGTAGAGATAACAAGCTTATTGTTGAATCTTTAGAGACCTCTGATGGTAGAGGTACAGCAGAATGGATGAGTATAGATAAGGCTGCTTTTAAAGCTGTAGTAAATAGGCTTCCAGAAAGAGGTGATGTTGCTTATGATATCCAGGAGCACCTAATAGTAGAGCTTTACTCTAAATAATAGGCTCTTAGGAGGATTTTTAATGATAATCATGAACTTTAAAAGTTTGATAAAACCGAAAAGACTGGAGGCATCCCCAGAAAACACTGACAGGTATGGGGTCTTTGTAGCGGAGCCTTTAGAGAGGGGATTTGGTATAACCATAGGTAATTCCCTTAGAAGGATTCTGTTATCCTCTATTGAAGGAACTGCTGTTGTTGCTGTAAGGATAAATGATGTGACCCATGAATACACTACGATACCAGGAGTTTTAGAGGATGTAGTTGAAATCATCCTTAACATTAAGATGCTGGAGCTTAATCTCAATGTACATGAACAAAGAAGGGTATACATAAGAAAGAAAGGTGAAGGCGTAGTAAAGGCTGGTGATATACAGGGTGATCCTTCTGTTCAGGTGTTGAATCCGGATCAACATATAGCGACCATTACAGATCCTAATGCTGAATTAAACATCGAATTGTATGTGGAAAGAGGTATAGGTTACGTTCCTTCAGAAGATCTTAAAGGTAAGTTTAAGGACGTTCATGTTATACCTGTAGATGCTATATTTACACCAATTAAAAGGGCAAATTTTAGGGTAGAAAATGCGAGGGTAGGTCAGAGCACAGACTACGATAAGTTAATCCTCGAAGTGGAAACTGATGGTTCTGTTGCCCCTGAGGATGCTATTGGGTTTGCTGCTAAAATACTAAAGGATCATATGGATCTGTTTATCAATTTTGATGAGCCCAGCTACAATGAAGAATCAGAAAAAGCAGAGATGAGAAACGATCAGATTCTGGAGTTATTGGATAAAAGTATTGAAGAACTCGAGCTGTCTGTAAGAGCTTATAACTGTTTGAAGAATGCCGAGATCAAAACATTAGCTGAGCTGTGTAGTAAGACAGACAGTGATATGCTAAAAACAAAAAACTTTGGAAGAAAATCCCTTGAGGAGATAAAAAAGGTCTTAAGCGAGCTGGGTCTTAGTTTAGGTATGGACCTGGAAGCATTAGGGTATAAAAAAAATGTGAGGGAAGAAGATGCGTCATAGATCAGGAATAAAAAAACTCGGTAGGCCGACAGATCATAGACTTGCAATGCTTAGAAACTTGGCCATCTCCCTTATAGAAAAGGGTAGAATAGAAACAACAGTTGATAGAGCTAAAGCCCTGAGAACATTTGTTGAACCGATAATAACATTGGGTAAGAAGGGTGATCTTTCTGCTATCAGATTAGCTTATAAAAAACTACACAATAAAGATGCAGTAAGAAGAGTATTCAAAGATCTTGCACCAAAATATGCCGCAAGGCCTGGTGGCTATACGAGGGTTCTTAAAACAAGAATCAGAAGAGGTGACAACGCCACGATGGCAATCATCGAATTTGTAGGACAGGAATCTGAAGTAAATCAGTAAAATAACGGGGGGTAACCCCCTTTTTTTATGTGCAAAAAAGAGATTATTAAGATTGGGAAAAAAGTTGTTGATAGCGGTCTGGTGGGTTCATTCTTTGGCAATATATCCCTGAAATCTGGAGAAAGGATATTGATTACAAAAACAGGCACAATGTTAGATGAACTTTGTGAAGATAGTATTGTTATAGTGGATCTGTTTAAGGAAGATGAATTAGACAGATTAGCATCCAGCGAGATAATTGTGCATAGATCGATTTATCAGAAAACAGACGCTTTGGCAGTTATTCACACCCATTCCATCTATTCTGTTTTGATGGCTAGTTGGTATGATGATTACCTTGTACTTCATTTTGGTGAGATCCCTTATTTTATGGTGAAGGTGCCAATAGTCACAGGGAAATCTGGTAGTAGGGAATTGGCAGATTCTGTTACAAATGCGCTAAAAACCAATTATCTTGTTATTGTAAAGGATCATGGTGTTTTTGCAAAGGGAAAAACGCTTAAAGACTGTTTCATATATCTGTCAGCTCTGGAGCACTATGCTAAGTATAATTTTTACAGGAAGTTTTATGAAAATCTTCGTTAGAAGTAAAAGTCAATATTTGCCTGTTTTTGAGGAATTGGCTGAGAAACATCAGGTTGGGATAGAGGTTGCCCTTTCTTTTACAGATATATACGATACTAAATTGGCTGATAACCTAAAGTCAAAGAATGTGACGCTGCATGCACCTTTTTTCGATGTAAATATTGTAAGCTTCAATCAGTTTGTTTCAACCAAATCGATGGAGATTATGAGGGATACGATTATTTTTTGTAATGAGGTTTTACCTTTTAATGTTGTTTTCCATCACAATTATCATCCATTTTTATATAATTTTGAAGAAGATTTTTATGCTGAAGTGTTTAGCGAGAGATTTTTAGAGATATTAGAGCATAAAAAGGGTGAATACTTGGTAAGTATAGAAAATGTGTTTGAAAACAATGCTAATATTGGAAGAAAAATACTTGATAGATTGAATAACGATTTCACTGGATTTTGTTTTGACTATGGCCATTTTAATCTTTTTACAGAAATTACATTGGATGATTGGATTACTTCCTGGATGGGGAAAATATGGGAACTCCATTTGCACAACAATTTTGGCTATAGAGATGATCATAACAGTTTAGAATATGGTAATCTAAGAATTGATGACCTCCTTAAAAGATGCAAGCCCAGATGTTATACCATTGAAAATAGAAATACAAATGACACGGAAAGATCTATTGTTTATTTAAAAAAACTACTATGTCAGTAGTATCAGTTTTCAACCTATGTAAATCGTTTGGTGATAGAGTACTATTCGAAAATGTAACTTTTTCTATAATGAAAGGGAGTAAAGTTGCCCTTTTTGGTCTTAATGGGTCAGGGAAATCCACTTTGATGAAGATGATAGTGGGGATGGAGGAGCCTGATGAGGGGAAGATTGTAATCTCTAATGGTACTAAAATTGGCTACTTGCAACAATTAGTTGTGGATAAAAAGAGTATCTTTGAGTTTATGCTGGATGCAGATAGAAGAATTGTCGATCTTGAAGAAGAGATAGGTAGAACGGCAGATCCAGAAAAGTATAGTTTACTCTATGATGAATACGATCGCTTAGGCGGTAATAGGTTTAGATCGTTGATTAGAGAGGTACTTCATGTGTTCGATTTTAAGGAGGATACCTGGGGAAGGTCTGTTATAGAACTTTCAGGGGGTGAGTGGGAAAGACTTAAGTTGGCACGTATACTTGTGTCCGAAGCAAGTCTATTGCTACTGGATGAACCAACAAACTACTTGGATCTGTTGATGATTGAATGGCTCGAAAGTTTTATTAAGAAAACAGATAAAACAGTACTTTTTATCACGCACGATAGAAAGATAATAGAGAATGCAGCTGATGAGATCCTTTATCTTGCTAACGGGACAGTATCACATTATAGGATGAAGTTTAGTAAATTTTTAAACGAGATAAGAGGGGAAAGCAATAGAATTCTTCAGAAAAAATCGCAGTTGGAAGAAGAGAAGGAAAGGCTTGTGGAGTTTATAGATAGATATCGAGCAGGGGTTAAATCAAAACAGGTTACTGCACGGATGAAAATGTTAAAAAAGATAGAGGAGGAACTTAAGAATTGTAAAATCGAAAATAGAGAAATAGATTTTATTTTTAAAAAAAGAAAAGAAGAAGATTATGAAGTTGTTGGTTTTGACAGGGTTGTTGTGGGTTATGATAGTGTTAAGTTAACAAACCCCATATCTTTTACAATTTATAAAGGTGAGAAAGTTGCATTTGTTGGGAAAAATGGTTCAGGTAAGAGTACACTTTTACGATCGATATATCAAAAGGGGTTGAATATTTTAGATGGTCAAGTAAAAGTTGGCGATAGGAGTGAAATATACTATTTTCAGCAGATATTAGATTATGATTCTGAGAACACAATTTTTGATGAACTGTTGAACTTGGATGTTGATATAACAGTTCAGGATATCTATGATCTGCTGCCTAAGTTTGGGTTTAGATTTGATGATCTTTATAAAAAGCTTTCTACGCTTAGTGGAGGAGAACTTGCTAAGTTGTCGTTGATGAAGATTTACTTTTTGAGACCCAATCTTTTGCTTTTGGATGAGCCTACAAACCATCTGGATTACGAGACAGTAGATGTGCTAAAAAATGCTTTAATGAAATATGATGGGACGGTGATAATGGTATCCCATGATAGATATTTTATGGAGGGACTGGTTGAAAAATATCTATTTTTTGATAATAAATCTTTAATTTGGACCTATGAGCTGCCAAGTTTGGTTAAAGATGCTCCAACGGAAAATAATAAAAGTTATAGGGTTGAAAAAAACAGAAGCAAAAAAGTGGACAAATACAAAGTGGGTAAACTGAATCAGGAGATATTAAACCTTGAGAATTTGCTAAATTCATTATATAAAGAAAAAGAGCTTTTCATGTCAGAATGGGAAAGGCTGGAAGAGTGTCTTAAAAAAATAGAAGAAATAGAAAACGATCTCATAGTAAAATATGAAGAATTGGAAAAGATGACAAAGGAGGAAATATGAGCTATCTTTTTGAAGAAAGTAAAAGATATATCCCAGGGGGGGTAAATAGTCCTGTTAGGGCTTTTGGATCAGTTGGTGGTGAGCCGATATTTATTGATAGGGGTAAAGGTTCAAAGATTTACGACGTTGATGGGTGTGAATATATAGACTATGTGTGTTCTTGGGGGCCTTTAATTCATGGACATGCTGATGACGATATTATATCAGCCATAGAAGCTACTATGAAGAAAGGTACTACGTTTGGTGCCCCCACTAAACTTGAACTGGAGCTTGCAAAAAGAGTTGTAGAAATGGTGCCTTCTATAGAGATGGTGCGTATGGTTAGCTCTGGGACAGAAGCAGTAATGAGTGCTATTAGATTAGCTAGGGGGTATACCAATAGGGATAAGATAGTCAAATTCGAAGGTTGTTATCATGGGCACTCTGATAGTCTCTTGGTGAAGGCAGGTAGTGGAGCCCTGACATTTGGCCAACCGAGCAGTCCCGGTGTTCCTAAGGATCTTGCTAAACATACACTTACAGCAGATTATAACGACTTAGAGTCAGTTAAAACTCTGTTTATGGACAATAAAAATGAGATTGCATGCGTAATAGTGGAGCCTGTTGCAGGCAATATGGGGGTTGTTTTACCTGAAGAGGGGTTCTTAAAGGGTTTGCTTGATATTTGTGAGAATGAAGGTGCATTGCTTATTTTTGATGAGGTTATTACTGGGTTTAGGTTGGGGCCTGGGGGAGCGCAAGAGTATTTCGATGTTATGCCACATTTGACTACCTTGGGTAAGATTTTAGGGGGTGGTTTGCCTGTAGGGGCTTATGGTGGAAAAAGGGATATCATGGAAAAGATATCACCAGTGGGGCCTGTTTATCAGGCGGGTACACTCAGTGGAAACCCTTTGGCAATGGCAGCTGGCCTTGCAACCCTTAATAAGCTGACAAAAGAATTCTATAAGTTGTTAAGGGAAAAATCTGATTATCTTTGGGAAGGTTTCGAGGAAAACTGTAAGAGGCTCAAACTAAATTATACCTTTAATCACATTGAGTCTATGTCCTGTATGTTTTTTACTGAGAAAAAGGTAAAGAGTTTTAAAGATGCTCTTACAAGTGATACTAAAAAGTATGCTGCTTTTTTCCATGGGATGCTTAAAAGAGGTATAAACTTGGCTCCAAGTCAATTTGAAGCATTGTTTGTATCGTCAGCACATACTAAAGAGGATCTCGATAAAACTATAAAGGCTCATTACGAGGTACTAAAAGAGCTTATATGAAAGATAAAAAACAGATGAGATATTGGCTAAATGCAGGATCGATAGGTATCTCTTTTGTCTCAGCTATTGCGATAGGTACGCTTATTGGCTATTATCTGGATAAAAAGTTTGAGACCAGGCCATATCTTACACTTTTTTTTATGGTTATGGGTATAGCAGCGGGATTTAAGAATATGATATATTTTTTAAAAAGAACAGATGTTTACGATGATGATGAAAAAAAATAAACTTTATCAAAAAATTCTAATATTTTCGTTGATTTTTTTTGTAATATTGTATACAGTATGCAACATGTTTTTAGGGGAAACATTTGGGACGAATATGATAGTGGGGTATCTGTTGAGTGTTCTCAATTTTGTGGGGTTAAGTTATAAGATCCAGAAGAGTTTTGATGGTTCTTTCGTCGGTATCGGGATTGGAAATACATTTTTAAGGCTATTGCTTGTAGGTTTTTTTCTATATTTATGGTTTAAAAAAGGTGATCTGAATGTATGGGGGCTGATAGTCGGTCTTTCAGTTTTGACCGTGTCGATCCCTGCTTATATCTTTTTGGAAAACAGGAGGAAAACAGATGGAACACCCGCTTAATATTTTTTCTTTTTTGCCAGCTGATGTTCAGCATCATTATTGGCATGTTTTTATGACTACTGTGGTAGTTTTGGTAGTGTTTTTTGTCGGTTCTATTGTTTCAAAGATGAGAAATGAGATTCCGGGAAGGGGTCAAAATGCCATTGAGATGCTCGTTTCAGGGATTGAAAAGTTTGCTGTCGATATTATGGGGGAAGAAGGGCGTCCATATATCCCATTGATATTTGCCATAGGGCTATATGTGTTTATATCCAACGCGATGGGGTTGATACCTGGCTTTTTATCCCCTACTGCTAACCTTAATACAACTGCAGCTCCAGCTATCATCGTTTTTTTAACCTATCATTATATAGGGATTAAGAAACATGGGGCTCATTATATTCATCATTTTATGGGGCCTGTTCCATGGTTGGCACCCTTAATGATCATAATCGAGTTCATAGGGCATCTTTCAAGACCATTGTCCCTTTCGATGAGGTTGTTTGGTAACAAGTTTGGTGAAGAAATGGTTGTTATGGTGCTGTTTATGTTGGTACCTTTTTTAGTACCACTGCCTATGTATGTCTTAGGACTTTTTGCTGCGGTGCTTCAGTCTTATGTTTTTATGATGCTTTCAATGATCTATATTAGTGGTGCCATAGAGGAAGCGCACTAAAAGAAATAAACAATTGGAGGAAATGTTATGTCAAGATTTGCAAAAGTATTTGGTTTGGTAGCATTATTAGTTGCGGCATTTTCAGTGTCTGCTTTTGCTGCTGAGGGTGGTGCAGCAGGTAAGTCATGGGCTGTTTATCTTGCTGCAGGTCTTGGTATGGGTATTGCAGCTTTTGGTACCGGTCTTGGGCAGGGGAAAGCTGTAGCAAGTGCAGTGGAAGGGATTTCCAGGAACCCAGGGGCGTCTGGTAAGATTATGACCCCTATGATCATTGGTTTGGCAATGATCGAGTCCCTTGCAATCTATGCTCTTGTTGTAAGTTTGATACTTCTATTTGTTGTATAATTTTTGTTAGATTTTAAATGCGGCAGTTAGGCTGCCGCATTTTTATGTTGGAGGATCCTATGTGGGAAAAAATAAAGAGGTTTATGAAGAATGACCCAGTTGTATTTGTTATCATTTTGATCGTTGTTTTTGTTGCATTTGTTTTTACTCAAGTGGAGGTTTTGCACTATACGTCTAAGTCAGAATTTTGTGGCAAATGTCATCCTGAGGAAAAAGTTGGGCCTTTGGGGGAATATTACACATGGTCTAAAAATGTGCATTCCCAGGCAAAGGTTGAATGTATAGATTGTCATGGTGAACCAGGTTTGGTGGGGTATATGAAAGCCAAAGTTGGTGGTTTGGTTGATCTTTATGGCGAGATTTTCAAGTCGAGAGAGCATAAGCTTGAAATATTAACAAAAGGGGCTACAGATCCTAAGTATGCAGCAAAGCTTGTTCCAAATACTACATGTTTGCACTGTCATTCTGATGAAATTAATGCTAAAAATAGAAAAGATAGATTAATGTCTATCGGTATAAATTTTAGGCTAATAGATAATGTGGTTAACCCAAAGTTTAGGGAAAGTTTTGGGAAAGTAGATGTTTTAAAAGATAAGATTATATCAGGTGTTGATCCAAAACATAAAACGCATTTGGAAAGAGGGCTTAATTGTGTAGATTGCCATTTAGGTGTTGCCCATGGAGGGAATAAACATAATCTGCCAAAAATGGAGACCTGCTTTAAATGTCATGATAGTATGAGATCAACAGGTAAACATGTGAAGTCACCAGCAAATGAAGATTGTGCTGCTTGTCATACTATGCAGGTTTCTATACAGCAGGGTAATTTGATTAAAGGTGTTGATGAAGTAAAATGGTATATGGCTAGCTTAGGATGCTCCGATTGTCACCAGTCTGCTACAGATAAACCAAAGCCTGAGTCTTGTGTAGGCTGTCATAACGCGGATTATGCACAGATAATGATCGATACTCAAAAGGACTACAGACAGAAATTAAGTGAAATAATTAAGAAAAGAGACGAATTGGCCAAGTCTAGATTTGAAATGATGGAAGGTCAGGTGGGAGTATATAATCAATTTAACCTTATAGTGAGGATCTTGGAAAAGGATGGTTCTGTAGGAGTTCATAATCCTGATTATTTCAATAACCTGTTCGACTATGCAAATCAATTGTATGAAAAGGTTAAAAACTATAAAGATGAACCTAAGCAAGCTAAACAAGCTGTAACGCAGTCTAAAACGAATGCTGGAGATTCAAAACCAGAAACTACAGCAAAAGTTCTTAAAGCAAATAACCCAAAAGAGTTCATGGATATGGCTCCAGATACCATTGATCTTGCTGCAAAGTATTCAATAAAGGCTACTAAAAAAGCAGTGGTATTTTCCCATAAGAAACATGCAGAGATGTTTGACTGTGCGAAATGTCACGATAAGCCTGAAGAAGGGACATTAAAGGTCAAGATTACAAAATTAGAAGGTACCAACAACAGCTTCCATAATGAACTTTGTTTCCCATGCCATAAAGAAAACAAAGTTAAAAATGGAACTAGTTGTACAACGTGCCATAAATAATAAGAGGGGATTTAATCCCCTCTATTTTTAAATATGTTTCCCCTTTATGATACTATAAAATCGCGTAGTTATCCTTTTGTTACATATATCCTAATTGTTGTTAATGTGATAGTTTTTATCTATGAGCTCAGTTATCCAGACTATGGACTGATATTTAGGGAGTACGGTATTATACCCATAAAGCTTTTTTATCCTTCAGATGTGGTGCCATTATATGAAAAGATTATCCCTTTCTTCACATCTATGTTTTTGCATGGTGGATTTATGCATCTATTTGGTAATATGTATTATCTTTACATCTTTGGTGATAATGTAGAGGATAGGTTGGGACATTTTAAGTATCTACTGTTTTATCTTTTTTTTGGGTTAATGGCAGCACTGCTTCAAATACTCATAGATCCTTACTCAGAAATACCGATGGTGGGGGCAAGTGGTGCAATTTCTGGGGTAATGGGCTTTTATATGATAAGTTTCCCGTATTCCAGAATTAAGACTCTTGTTGTTCTTATTTTTTTTATTACAATAGTTGAAATACCCGCTTTCTTTTTTCTTATATTTTGGTTTTATATGCAATTTATATATGGTACCGCAGCTTCGCTGATGGAAGCTCAAGGAGGGGTTGCTTGGTGGGCTCATATCGGTGGTTTTGTAGCAGGTGTTATTGTTGCGATAATATACAGGAAAAGGGGGTATGATTATTATGTGTTTAGGGTTCCCTGGTAAAATCTTAGAGATGGATGATTATACAGCTATTGTTGATATAGCTGGTATAAAGAGGGAGGTAAGTTTGGCAATGCTTCCAGAAGAGGTAACCATTGGAGATTATGTGATGGTTCATGTGGGTTTTGCTATTGCAAAGATGGATCCAAAGGAAGCAGAAGAGACCTTAAAAACCCTTCTGGAGTTGGCTGATGGATCTGATGAAAGGGTTTAGGGATAAACAAGGGGTGCTTAACCTTTTAAACAAAATCAAAAAAGAGGCATCCCATCAAAGGGTGTATAATATAATGGAGATATGCGGAACTCATACTGTGTCTATTTCAAAATGGGGCATTAGAGGGTTATTACCTTCGAATATAAAACTTATTTCAGGGCCTGGATGTCCGGTGTGTGTTACATCTCAAGGTGAAATTGATCTGATCTTTGACCTATTGGAAAATAATAATGTTACGTTAGCTGTGTACGGTGATTTAATGAAGGTTCCTGGTAGTGATGGTAGGAATTTGATTTCGTTAAGAAGTTCTGGTAAAAAAATAATAGTTTTAAATTCAGTATTAGAGCTGTTAAATTATAAACACACTGATCAAATAGTCTTTGTAAGTATTGGTTTTGAGACAACAACCCCTCAAACAGCTTTTTTAATAGAGCAGTTAGCACATAGAAAAATAAACAATGTAACTGTACTTCTTTTCAATAAAACATTGCCTAATGTTTTAGGTGTAATTTTGGAAGATCCTAAATTAACAATAGATGGATTTCTCTGCCCAGGTCATGTAAGTACCATAACCGGCGAAGAGCTTTATGAACCTATTGTTAGAAAAAATAAGGCAGCGGTTATAGCAGGGTTTGAGCCGATTGACATCTTAAATGGTATTTATGAAATAATAAAACAGGTTAATACTGGAAGCTTTTCGATTGTAAATAGTTATAAGAGGGTGGTTAGAGGAGTTAGAAATGATAAAGCTATTTCAATGTTGTATAAGGTTTTTGAAGTAACGGATGCGGTTTGGAGAGGAATTGGAATAATTGAAAAATCTGGGCTTAAAATTAGAAAAGAGTTTGAGCAGTTTGATGCCTTTAAGAGATATGCACTGATAGCAAAGGGTTACATGGAGAGAGAAGGGTGTAGATGCGGAGATGTGTTAAAGGGGTATATAAAACCCTTTGAATGTTCCCTATATGGCAATGTATGTACCACTGAATCTCCATATGGACCATGTATGGTTTCTAGTGAAGGTACATGTGCTGCATATTACACTTATGGAGAGCAAAATGGATGATTATGTTACACTTGCAGTAGGTGGTGGTGGTCGAAGTTTTCAGAGCTTTTTAAAGGTATTTATTAAAAAGAATTTAAGCAATGAGATACTGGATAGTTATGGCGATGCATCGTACTTAAATTTAAACGGTGATATAGCAATTAGCACTGATTCCTATGTCATTGAGCCAGAGTTTTTTAATGGGGGAGATATAGGTAAGTTGTCTATTTTTGGAACTTGCAATGATTTGACTGTAAGTGGTGCTATTCCTGAGTATATTACTCTGTCTTTGATTATTTCAGAGGGCTATAGTTATAAGAAATTGGATGAGATCTTTTTATCGATTAAAGCTGCATCATGTCAGGCAAGAGTTAAGGTTGTCTGTGGGGATACGAAAGTTATTCCTAGCGAAGGGAAACAGTTTATTTTTATAAATACTACAGGAATTGGTAGAGTTATAAAAAAATTAAACGATTATAATAATATAAAAATTGGTGATAAGGTAATCTTTTCATCAGATCTTGCGAGGCATGGTATATCTATCATGATGAGTCGTGAAGGGATTGAGCATGATCTGATGAGCGATTGTTGCTTGTTGTATAGTATTTTTGAAAGGCTTGATTATACAAAGATCTCTTTTGCAAGAGATGCTACAAGAGGTGGTGTAGCAGCAGTGTTAAACGAAATTGCTTTGATGAGTGGATTGGGTATTGAGATTTTTGAAGAGAACATGATCATTGATGATAGGGTTAGGTACTACTGTGAGTTTTTTGGTTACGATCCATTGCATATTGCCAATGAGGGTCTTTCTGTAATATTGGTTCGGGAAGACTATGCCATGGAAGCACTGGAAATAATAAAAAATATTGATATAGGGAAAAATGCCAGTATTGTTGGAGAAGTAGTTGGAAAGAATAAAGTAATATTAAATACTTCTATAGGTGGCCGAAGGTATGTTGAGATGCCGCTTGGTGAAATTTTACCTCGTATTTGTTAGTGTCTTTTTAATCTATTCATGCTTAGGGAAACGTGATGGACGATTGTCATTGGTAGAACATAAGTGTGGGACATGTCATAGTGTAGAGGTTGCTATTGGTAAAAAAAGAGACAAGGAAGACTGGAAAAAGGTAATCCATGGGATGAAAATAAGAGGCCTGAAAATAACGGAAAAAGAAGAGCAAGCTATTTTGTCTTACTTAATAGAATATCATGGTGAATAAAAAATTGTTGCATTTATATAAAATAATGTTAAAATGTTGTTATGAAAAAGATTGATTACATTGAGAGTTTGGCTTGGGAAAAGATGAATGGACTACTACCTGTAATAACCCAGGATATCGATACCAAAGAGGTTCTAATGCAGGCTTTTATTAATCATGAAGCTTTAAAACTTAGTATAGAAACAGGTATAGCTCATTATTATTCCAGGAGCAAAGATCGTATCTGGAAAAAGGGTGAAACATCTGGGAATATACAAAAAATTTTAAAAATTTTAGTTGATTGTGATGGTGATTGTTTATTATACTTAGTTAAGCAGTTAGGGGTGGCATGCCATACTGGTAAGTACACTTGTTTTTATAGAACAATTTTTGAGGATAAGTAAATAAAATTTTGGAGCTGGTATGTTTGGTAGATCTAATAAGCTTGTTGGGCTGGATATCGGTTCTGATGCTATAAAGGTTGTGGAACTTGAAGAGACAAAAACGGGATATGCTGTAAAGAACATAGGATACAAAGGTTTACCTAGAGATGTAATTACAGAGGGCTCTATAGTAGTAGATATTGCAGAGATAGTTAATTCTATAAATGAGGTTATTGCGGAAAGGAGAATCTCTACGAATAAGGCAGCAATAGGTCTAAAGGGGAATCAAGTTATTGCAAAAAGGGTACATGTCCCTGGTTTGGATACTTCACTGTTGGAGGAGGAGTTTCGTTATCAAGCTCAGCAGTTTATTCAGATGGATATTGAAGATGTGAATATCGATTATTATATAGTTGAAAACAATACTGATAGTACTTTAAGTGAGGTAATTCTTGCTGTTGCAAGAAAGGATGTTATTTCAAATATTGTGTCCACTGTTTCATCTTCTAAGATGAAAGTAGCTGTAGTTGATCTTGAGGTGTTCGCTCTTACCAATGCTTTTGAAGTAACATATGGTGTTGTCCCTGAAACAAGTGCAATAGTAAATTTAGGTCATTCAACTTCTCTTGTTGTTTTTGTTAGAGATGGGTATTATGAGTTTTCCAGAGAGATTTCTGTGGGTGGTAAAGACTGTATTGAAATCATCCAGAAGAAGTTAGGATTGACTTATGATGATGCAAGGAATATGATGTTTGATATTGAGGCTATTGAATTCAATGAGGATCTTCAAAGGGCTATTAGTGAATTTAATACCCAGATTAGCTATGAAATAAAGCATTCCATAGATCTATTTTATACCAATAAGAGGATGAATACTTCAAAGGTATATATATGTGGAGGGCTTGTTAAGCTGTTTGATACCAAAGATTCTATAGAAAGAACAACTGATGTAGAAGTCAAGGAGTTTAACCCATTTTTAAGTATTGATGTTAGTAACGTTAGTGATTACGACCTGGTGGTAAATAATCCATATTTATTCAATATATCGTTAGGGTTGGCCCTAAGAAAGGTGAATGATAGATGATCCGGGTAAATCTATTAGGAACAAAAAAGAAAAAAAAGCTTGATCCAATATATATCGAGATATTTGTATTTTTCCTGTTAGTTGTAGGGTTAGTCCTTTATATTTTTACAATTCATACCGGTATCCTGAACGAAAAACAGAGGATTAAAGATGAAATCGTAATATTACAGACAGAGCTTAATAAACTTCAAAAGATAAAGAAAGAGATTGATGCTTTTGAGAAAAAGAAGAATGAGCTTCAGAAGAAGATCGATATTGTTAAAAATCTTAAAAAAGGGCAAAAAGGTTATGCCCCTTTATTTATCAACATTGAAAGATCACTACCAGATGATGTTTGGCTTGGGAATATAAATTTTAATGGTACGACGATAACTTTGAATGTAACTTCACTGAGAAGTTCCTCTGTCAATCAGTTTATTATGAACCTTTACAAAACAAAGATGTTTTCAAACATAGAACTAAAAGTTGTGAAAAAAGGGAATGTTGATAAAGTGGATATAAATGAGTTTAATGTTGTTGCTAATGTAAATTTGGGTGGATGATATGGCTAATTTAATTAAAACTATCTCAGGTATAAAAAAGCTGTATCGTTTTATTGCTTACTTTTTAGTGATTATTTTTATTGGAGCATTGTATTATTTTATGTTATATTCTCCTTTAAAAGATGAGCTAGAAAAAATTAAAGCCGATCATGAAAGACTTTTGAATGATATAAATAAGATAAAACCGAAAGTGCAGAACTATGAACAGTTTAAAAAAGAGGTTGAAATACTTGATAGACAGTTCTCAATGCTGCTTGAGATTTTGCCCAATGAAAAGAGTTACAATTTAATCTACGATCAGTTGGTAGATCTTGCTGAAAAAAATAGTCTAAAGGTCGTATTATTCCAACCTACTAACGAAACTTCTATCGATGATTTTCACTCTAAAGTAAATTTTAATATGAATGTTGAGGGTGGGTATCTTGAGTTTGTTAATTTTCTTCATCATGTTAGCTTTATCAATAGGGTTATTAACTTAAACAACTTTACTATTACACAAAGGAAAGAATCGGATGGAAGAATGGTAATCAGTGTTGGGATGTCGATGAATTCGTATATGTTTAAACAGGGTCAGGGAGATCAAAAGGTGCAAGATAACAAAACTGGAGAGAAAAAATGAGATACTTTGTTGTCTTAGCAGCTACATTTTTGGTTTTAGCATGTACAGAGGAACCACCAAAACAGCAAATAAATCCAGTAATAAATAAAAAAATGGAGCCAGCTAAAGTTAATGTTGATGAGTTATTAAAACAGGAAGAAGAACTTAAGGCACTTTTCAGGCAGAAATCTGAGCCTTTAAACTATAGACCTAAAAAAGATCCATTTCGTTCTGTTGTAGAGGTGTATAAAGAGACCCTTGCTAATCAATTTAGTGAAAATCCATTAAGAAATGCTTCCCTTGATCAGATAAAATTGGTGGGAGTTTTGAATAGCAAAGTGGGAAGTGTTGGTGTTGTTGAGATATCAGGGCAGACTTTTTATGTTAAAGTTGGTGACAAAATAGGTTTCAATGATGGGATTATAGTTGATATTAACGATAAAAATTTAAGAATTAGACAAATGGAAAAAGATATATTTGGCAATATGAGGGCGGTAATAAAAGATATTGCCATTACAGAATCAGGAGGTAAGCAATGAAAAGAATAGTTTTATATATATTGTTGTTATTTATAATATCCTATGGATGTTCTGCGAAAAAAAGTGTTGTTTTAGATGAGACAAAGGTCTTAGGAGGAAAGGTTGTTGTAAATAAAGTCGAAATGAAAAAAGATGTCAATAAATATACATTTCTTATAAAAGCTAATGGGCTAAGGGATGTAAATGTTTACTATGGTAAAAACCCTTTTGCTTTAACTGTAGTAATGCCAAACTCATCATTGGATACTGAAACGATGAAGTTTGTTTATTCTGATGAGCTTGTGGAAAGGGTGAGCTTACTGCCAAAACAGGATCAAAGTATTATCTATGTACAATTAAAAGATGACGTGGATTATTCTTATGATATAACCCCAGATGGTTTAAGGTTGAGTTTTAAGGTGGATAAGGCTGTGGTTCAAAATGTTCTGAAGAGTAGTAACTGGCTCGAAACTGTAGATATACTTAATATAAAAACTTCGACGTTTGTTTCAGATTTTGAAAATCTCTCTTCCAATAATGAATTGTTGGTGAGTATAGGTTCTGATGGGGTTGCAAAAATAGATTATGGTTACATAGATGCTAATAGTTTTTATATTGATTTTTTTGATGTTAAACTTGTTGGAGATAAGGTTGTATACTCTGGTTTAGGAATAGTTAAAGATGTAAAGGTGGTAACATCTTTATTCCCTCAAAAAGTTAGATTCATTTTAAATCTTGAAAAAAATGTGAATGTAGGACTTGGATTCTTAAATGGCAAATATATTATATCATCAAATCCAGAAAAACTTAAAGGTACTAGTTTATACATCAATAAAATTGAGTCCAGAACTGTCGGTAAAATTCAAGGAATTAATATATCTTCCACTGGGAAATTAAAGTATGATAAAAAGATTATAGATGGTAATTTGGTGTTGATTTTTGAGGATAACGTCAGGTTTGCAAGGGATGTGTCACCTGTTATGTATTTTGATGGTTCACCCATTAAATATGTTAAAGTGGGGAAAGTCCAAGGAAAGCCGGCAGTTGTTTTTGTTCCTGATGGTGATATTTTCTCGAAGGTGGAAGATGAAAAGGGAAGTATTGTTGTATACAGTAGTAAAGATAAGTTTGCAAAACCTGCTGAGGTGGATCAAAAACAGGTGCCTAAAGGAAAGATAGAACCATCAGATTTAGTTTCATTAAGCATAAAGGATATGGATATAAAAGAAGCGATAAAACTCATATATTATGGTAGAGGTAAGAATATTATCTTTGGTAAAGAGGTACAGGGTAAAACTACAATTTTTGTAAAGGATGTGCACTATAAAACTGCTTTGGCAGCTATATACAGGGAAAACAACTTAGTTGAGATTGAAGAAGATAATGTCATATGGGTCATAAGCAAACAGAGACAAGATGAGATGATGGCAGAAAAAGCTAAGTTACAAAAAATAGTGGAAGAAGAAAAAAAGACAGAGCCCCTGTTTACAGAAATCATCCCTGTCAATTATTATAAAGCTTCAGATTTTGATGCTGTTGTAAAAGGGGTATTGTCACCAAGGGGGAAGGTGCAGGTGGAGGGTAAATCCAACAGTTTTGTAGTGACAGATACAAAAGATGCTATAGCTAAAGTAAAAAGTGTTCTCAAAGAAGTAGATAAACCAACTCCTCAAGTGACAATAGAGGCGAGGATAGTGGAGGT